>JAUSEK010000013.1 GCA_030650275.1 Candidatus Omnitrophota bacterium
AAAATTCAAAATTATTACTTACTCAACAACGATGAAGACGACGAACTACGTTACAAGCTAATGCTGACACAAAGCGACAAGGATACATTGAAGCGTCTTGTGGAAGGACACGATTTTCCTTCAACCGCATCTCAGCGCATCGTTGAAAACTTCCAATTCTACGAAAAGCAAATACAAGAAAGCAAAATCAATTTGGAAACATTATACGATCTTTAGTTTCCGCTAAAAACGGAACATGAAACAAGCGGAGGATCAAAGCGGTATCACAGAACCTTACCAAATGAGCCCAAAATCTACCTCAAGGCACCCCGACGTAGACACCTGCAGCGGTTTTTGGTCGGCGAGCCAGGCATCCTTTGGGTAAATGGGCAGTCACCGAGTTCTTTTCTCGAAGTTGGCCTGAAAATAGGGCATCTTTGGGAAATGGCTGACCCATGAGCTGCCGCCGAAAACGGCCAGGCGTTCTTTTCGGCTTGCGATCCCAGAACCCGGTGGGCATGGCCGGAAAAGTTGCCGCAAGAAAACTCAAAAGCGAGCCTGCCAGGAGAGCCAGTTCAGGCAAGCGTTGGATACTTTCCGAGTTGTGAACGAATTGGCGATGGGCGCCGACCATCTGCTTCGCGCTCAACGGGATCTGCTCCACGGGCCAGCGGTCTTTGTAGATGGCGCGCACACTCTCAGGTTTGAGCGCCACGGGGGTGGCCAATAGCCAGGGCTGCTCAAAAGCAGGATCATAGATGGCGTAGACATCGAAGGTCAGGTTGTTTTGAGCGGGTAGGACTTGATGCAAAATCAGTTTGCGCCAAATCTCCACCCGGATCGCGTGCGCATGCTCAACCCAGACATAGTTTTCATCTGGCTGGGTAGCATCCAGGGTTTTGCCTGTGTGTCTGCGTGGCAATGGGCGGACCAAGGCCCCGTAAGTGGGCTTACGCCCCAGGATGTGTTTGGGCAGATAATTACGCCGTGCGGTGAAGTTGATCGCCAAACGCAGGACATACCGCTCAATTCCAGCTTCTTGGAGGTCGCCGATTTTCATCCCAGCGTCAATCACCGCAATTTCATCCGCCTTGAGCCCTTTTTGGGCGTTTTTGAGCATCTCTCGCCACAAGCGTTTCTCACGGTGGTCTTTGGGATGCACCCGTTCGAAGGCACGGGGCAGGGCCAGTCTCTGTCCATTGATTTCGCCCACTTCGCCCACGATCCCAAAGATGACTGCGGGGAGTGCCCGATTGGCGGCTGGGTGATAGTGTTGGCCGGGACAATCCTTCAACGCGGGACGCCAAAAGGCGGTCACATCGATTGGGACGGGCAGATAACCTTCGTAGCGATGTTCTTGCCAACCAGGCAATGCTTTGACATGCTGACGCCATAACATTAAGATGACTGGCATTTGCCACACCCCTTTGCGAAAAGCAGCCCAGGCTCTGCGGGTGGCTGCATCGTCTAAGCCAATCGATTTGAACGCCGGGAAGATAGCCCCTCGGCTGGGCAAGAGGGCTCCGCTGAACAACATTCAAAAAAAATGTAACAGGGCTAGATTGGTTCCGATGGGTCGATCCGGGATCAAAATGCTCAAAACGCTTATGGTATGATTGATCATGGTAATGGGTTCCTGTGAAATCTGGTTTGT
>JAUSEK010000014.1 GCA_030650275.1 Candidatus Omnitrophota bacterium
CGGTTTACCCATTTGGTTTTTCACCTCTAGGCATACATACAGATAAATTTCAAAAAATGTCCCCCCTTTACGGGACAAAAATCAAAAAAAATCTGTATATACGCACAGGGGCTCAGTTGGGTTCATATAGCTTGACTTGTCCGAGGGGGTGTTATAGGGGTGTTGTAAAGCAGATATGAAAGGAGAACGATGATCGCACCAATAGTACAAGACAAAAAAAGAAAACGATTCGTCATTTATACCCGATGTTCCACCGACGATCAGGCGCAAGGCGACTACACGACCCTTGACGCGCAGGCCCATCACTGCAAGAACATGATGGATGCCTTCGGCTACGAACTGGCAAGCTTCGGTGATAACGGCGTAATTAACGACGATGGCTATTCCGGAAAAGACCTGAATCGTCCCGGCATCCAAGCCATACTCAAAGACATTCAAAAAACAAAGTCTTTTGATGGCATTATCTTTTTCCGCCTAGACCGCCTGACCCGCAATCCTCGCGATCTCTACAGCATGATCGATCTTTTCAAGGCACAAGAAGTCGACTTCCTATCCGTCCGTGAGAATCTTGACAGCTCAACAGCCATCGGTCGGGTTGTCATCGGCATCATCGGATTGCTATCAGCTTTTGAGCGCGAACTCACCGGCGAACGCGTCAAAGCCTCACAGATCGCCCGGGCAAGACAAGGCAAATGGGTTGCCGGTCGACCGCCGTTCGGCTACAAACAAGTAAAAGACGGCGAACCGCTTCCAAACGGCAGACAGCCTCATAAAAATGAAATTGACGAAACGATAGCACCGCACATAAGACGCATTTTTGATCTAGCGGCTGAGAATAAAACCTTGAGCGAAATCGGAAACACCCTCATACAAAACGAAGTGCCGACCGCAAAGAAAATGTTGTGGCGAAAGCAAACGGTCGCAAAAATCATAAAGAATCCGTTCTACAAAGGCATAATCTCCTATTCCGGAGAACTCCATAAAGGCAACCATCTCGCCATTGTCGATGATGAACTCTGGGATAAAGCGAACCGAGTGATCTCGGCGAACCTGCCCGGTCACAGATTTAAGAAAATAGCTAAGGATTATAACCAGCGCTTGAAAGGATTACTGCGATGCGGGAAATGTGGGAGTAGTTTCGTCTGCGCCATAGCTCATAGCCATAATGGAAACATTTTTTATTATTATGAATGTAGCCGGGCGAGACAAAAACTCGGATGTGACACCAAGCGGATATCCGCTACGGCGTTTGATGAAGCGGTAATTGCCTTCTTTAGGCGGGCGTCAAAAGATCAGGAAATCATCGTGAAGGCGATGGGAAATGCGATCAAAGACAACGCAACCAAGCTGGATATCTACGACAAAGAAGTCAAAACACTACAGAAGAAGCTCGACATAGCGAAAAAAGCGGCGACTAAACTATTAAACCTCGCCATAGAAAAAGTAGTCTCAAAAGGCGTCACCTACTCAGATAAAATGGACGTATTAGAAAAAGAAGTCACCGTATTGGAAGATAAATTGTCTAAAGCGGTAGCGCACCGAAGGGCCGCGGATATGTCGATCCACTCCAGCGAGTATTTGTATTCAAACCTGCGGTTTGCCATGGCACATCTGGACAAAGCCCCGGCAGAGGCTCAGATAACCCTGCTAAAGGCCCTGATTAAGGCCATAGACATCCATGATGACCACGTAATAATGCGGATGTACATCGGGGAACCCTTCGAGGAACTAACCTGCCAAATTGACCCTAAAAAACAGGAAACCCTGCCCGTTGCTGTTACCAGCACCGAACAGGGTTCGCCTGAGCGTCAACAATGGCGGAGAGGCAGGGATTCGAACCCTGGAGCAGCCTTTCGACCGCCACACGCTTTCCGGGCGTGCGCCTTCAACCACTCGGCCACCTCTCCATTACCTCAAATTACTATATCAACTCACCGCGCCAGCATACATCTCCTGCCTCTGCTGCGTGATGCGCTCATCACTCAAATATTCATCATAAGTCGTGCCCAGACGGTCAATGAATCCGCCGGGGGTCAATTCCACGATGCGGTTGGCCGCTGTTTGCACGAGTTGATGGTCATGCGAAGAAAACAGGATGGTGCCCGGAAATGACTCCATCCCCCTGTTCAAGGAGGTGATGGCCTCCAGGTCCAAATGGTTGGTGGGCTCATCCAGGATGATCGCGTTGGCGCCGGTGAGCATCATGCGCGCCAGCATGCAGCGCACCTTCTCCCCTCCGGAAAGCACCCGTACCTTCTTTAAACTCTCCTCACCGGAAAAAAGCATGCGACCCAAAAACCCGCGTACAAAATTCTCATCCGTCTCTTTGGAATACTGCCGCAGCCAGTCCACAAGATTTAAGTCCATGTCGAAATATTTTGCATTCTCCTTGGGAAAATACGCGCGGCTGGTCGAGGCGCCCCACTTGAAGCTGCCGGAATCCGCCTGCACCTCCCCCATCAAGATCTGGAACAACACGGTCTTGGCCAGGCCGTTGGGCCCGACAAAGGCGATCTTGTCGCCTTTATTGACGTGCAGGGAAAAATCCTTGAACATCAACTGCCCGTCGATGGTCTTGGAGATCCCGTCCACAGACAGCACGTCATTACCGGCTTCGCGTTCGGGTTTGAAATTAATAAAAGGGTATTTGCGCGACGAAGGCCTGATCTCTTCCAGCGTCAACTTCTCCAATATTTTTTTGCGGGACGTGGCCTGCCGGGCCTTGGACGCGTTGGCGCTGAAACGCGCGATGAAATCCTGCAATTCCTTGCGCTTCTCTTCGGTCTTCTTATTGGCCTCTGAACGCTGGCGCAGGGCCAATTGACTGGCCTCCAGCCAAAAAGTGTAGTTGCCTGAATACAGTTGTATTTTACGAAAATCAATATCAGCGATGTGGGTGCATATCTTGTCCAGGAAATGGCGGTCGTGAGACACGACAATGGCGATGTTCTGAAAATTGGCCAGGAACTCTTCAAGCCACAGGCACGTTTCCACGTTGAGATGATTGGTGGGCTCGTCCAGAATGAGAATGTCCGGGTTGCCGAACAGCGCCTGGGCCAACAGCACGCGCACCTTCTGTGAACCTTCCAGCTGTTTCATGGGCAGGGCATGCAGGGACTCCTTGATGCCCAGATCGCTCAGCAATTTGGCGGCCTGACCTTCAGCATCCCACCCGTTCATCTCGGCAAATTCCGCTTCCAGTTCGGAGGCGCGCAAACCATCCGCGTCGGAGAAATCCGGCTTGGCGTAAAGCTCATCCTTCTCCTTCATGACGGCATACAATTTCTTATGCCCCATGATCACAGTGGTCAGGACGGTGAATTCATCAAAAGCGAACTGGTCCTGCTTGAGCACGGAGATGCGCTTGGCCGGAGCCACGCTCACCGTGCCCGCGGTGGTGTCGATCTCGCCGGAAAGGATCTTCAAAAAGGTGGATTTGCCCGAGCCATTGGCGCCGATGATGCCGTAGCAATTGCCCGGGTTAAAGGTGATGCTGGCCCCCTCAAAAAGGACGCGCTTGCCGAATTGTAAGGAAACGTTACTGACGGAAATCATAGAGCGGAAATTATAACATAAACGGGAATAAAAGGGGACACTTTATGGTGTCCCCTTTTTCACGTACAGCTGGGCAAAGGCGGTCTGGAAAATGTCCCAGGCCTGGGAGGCGTCCCTGGCATTGAGAACGGCCTGCCTGTTGGCGGGGTCCTGCATCACGCGGGCAATGGCCTGCAGGATCTGCACCTGCAGGGTATCATCGTTGTCGGGGACCAGGATGAGAAAAATAAAATTGCTGAGTTTGCCATCGGGGGAGTTCCAGTCCACACCGGAAAGCGACCTGGCGAAAATAATGACCGGTCTGCGCAAGCCGGCCAGGCGGGCATGCGGCAAAGCCACCCCTTCCTCAATGGCGGTGCCCATCATCTGTTCACGCTCCAAAACCATATGGACAATGGATTCATCATCGTAAGAATCATCTTCCTGGGCCGCGGCTTGTGCCAAAACCCGCAGGGCCTGTTCGCGATTTTCCACTTTAAGGGGAATGATGATGCCGCGGCGGCTGAAGAATTCAAACACGCTGACCTGCTTGCGCCGTCCCAGGCCCCAAGCCAGCCACGGCCCCATGACAATGGCCGTGATCAAGGCGCCGAAAACGATGCCGGTGAACACCGTCGGTGTGATCAGTTTGAACTCCAAAGCCAATAAACCCATGATGATCTCCATCATCCCGCCGGGCGTATGGGCAATGGCGATGGTCAAACGGTTGGTCTTGGGGATACGGCATAAAGAGACCCCGATCCAGGCGCCCAAAAAACGGACGCTGATGCCGATGATGGCGACAAAAAGCACGATGACCGGGTCAAAATAGGCCAGGAAATCCATTTTAAGCCCGATGCTGGTAAAAAAGAGGGGGACGAACACAGCATAGACCATCTGGGAAATGGTCTGGCGGGTCTTTTCCGAAATGGCCTTGGCCTCCCCGGCCATGATGCCGGCGAGCAAAAACCCGAATAAGGCGTGCAGGCCCACTTTTTGCGCCACGGCACCGCACAACAAGCCCAAAAGAAAAATAAACGTCAGGGACGCGGACGGCTCGGGCAATTTCAGGACCCTGATCCTGCTGATGACCCAATTGCTGAATACACGCCCGCCGGTCAGGCACAAAACCACGAACGCCACAGCCGTGACGATCATGATCCCCATTTGATCGAGGGGCGCTCCGGACTGGATAAAAAACCCGAACACAACGGTGAACACCAGCCACCCGATCATGTCGTTGACCGACAACGCCGACATGATGAGAAACCCCAGATCGGTCTTTTTGATGTGAAGATCATGCAGGGCGCGCGCGGTGATGGGCATGGCGCTGATCGTCAGCGCGGTCGCCATGAAAAAACAGAACATCAGTTTATTATCTAAGGAAACCAAATAGGAATTCGGCAGGAACCAGGCGCAGGCAAACCCCAGCACCATGGGCACGATGATATCGGTCAGCGCGATCTTTAAAGCATCGCCCCGGTGGCGCCAGGCGCTGGAAAAGTCGATCTCAAGGCCGGTTTCCAGCAAAAAGAAAAAAGCACCCAGCCACGCCACGGTCTCGAGCATGTGCTGCTGAACGGGATCATTGGGAAAAATAAAGCCATGGATCTGCGGGAAAAAACGGCCCAGGATGGTGGGGCCGAAAAAAACACCGACGAGGATCTCGGCGGTCAGGGCCGGCTGGCGGAAACGGGTGAACACTTCCCCCAAAAACCGGGCAAATCCGAGCAGGATGAACAATTGCAAAAGAAAAATAAAAATGTTCTGCTCATTCATAAGGCCATTTTAATGCATTTGCATATTTGTTCAAGTGATGTTACTCTATCTTTCATGACATCTTCAGAATTGAGTTTTGACGGGCTTGGAATCGCGCCCAGCATCCTGGCCGTCCTGGACCGGATGAAATTCACGGTCCCCACCCATATCCAGCACCACGCCATCCCCATTGCCATTGAAGGCAAGGACGTCATGGGTATTGCCCAGACAGGAACAGGCAAGACCCTGGCCTTCGGCATCCCCATACTCCAGCGCCTGGCGCAGATCAAAGGCAAGGCGTTGGTGGTTGTGCCCACGCGGGAATTGGCCGTGCAGGTGGACGAACATTTGCGTAAAATAACCCCGGTGCTGGGCCTTAAGACCGCGGTCCTCATCGGCGGCGACCCCATGCCAAGACAGCTCAGCGCTTTGAGGGCCCTGCCCCGCGTCATCATCGGTACGCCGGGCCGTATCCTGGACCATATTGAACAAAGGACCCTGCGGTTGAACGACGTCGGCATCGTTGTCCTGGATGAAGCGGACCGCATGCTGGACATGGGTTTCGCCCCGCAGATCCGCGATATCATGCGCCATGTCCCGGCCGAACGCCAGACCATGCTCTTTTCCGCGACCATGCCGGCCGAGGTCTTGAGCATCGCCAACAGTTACATGAAATTGCCGGTGCGCGTGGAAGTTGCCCCGTCGGGGACCGCGGCGGAGCACGTGACGCATGAAGTTTTCATCGTGCGCAAGGACTTGAAAAGCCAGCTTCTCGGCGAGATCCTGGACCAATACCGCGGGTCCATTTTGGTCTTCTGCCGGACCAAGTTCGGGGCCGCGCGCCTGACCCGCGCGATGCGCAACACCAAACACCGCGCCGCGGAGATCCACTCGGACCGTTCCCTGTCCCAGCGCCGGGAGTCCCTGGAAGGATTTAAAACCGGAAGATACCGCGTTTTGATCGCCACCGACATTGCGGCGCGCGGCATTGATGTCAAAGGCATTGAACTGGTCGTCAACTATGACCTGCCTGATGACCCGGAAAATTACGTACACCGCATCGGCCGCACCGGACGGGCCGGACACAGCGGGCACGCGATCTCTTTCGCCACCCCGGACCAGCGCAGCGACGTGGCCGGTATTGAACGGGTCATGAACGCGCGCCTGCCCATCTCCCTGTCCCATCCCAAAATTCCCCTGGAACAGTTCGAAAAACCGAAACTCGTCTTTAGTTCGTCAAGATTTTCTTCGCGCCGGCGGCGGAGATAAGAATTAAGGGGACACAATACTTAATTCCTAGGTGTTAACTACTGAATTAAGTATTGTGTCCCCTTAATTCAAATAACCCGGTCGTTGCCGCCGTCGATGGGGATCTGCGCGCCGGTGGTTTTAGCGAACACCTCACCCGCCAAAGCGCAAACCAGAACGGCAACGTCTTTTGAGGTGATCTCCACTTTCAAAAGGTTATTGGTTTTATACTCTTCAACGGAAAGCCCGTAACTCTTCGCCCGTTGCTTCAGGACATCCTTCGTCCATATCGCCGTATCAAAAACCTGATTAGGATGCACGACGTTAACGCGGATGCCTTTGGGCGCGAGTTCCAAAGCCGCCACCCGGGCCAATTGCGTTAACCCGGCCTTGGCCGCGGAATAAGCTGCCGCTCCCGGTCCCGGCGCCGCAACGTTCTTGGACCCCACCACGATCACCGACGGGTCAATGCCGTATTCCAGATACGGCAAACAGGCCTTGAGCAAACGCTGATGGCTGGTGAGGTTGATCGCCAAACTTTTTTCCCAAATTTCCTCGTTCATGTCTGCCAATGATCCGCTCGGCGGAAAGGTGCCGGCGTTGGACACGATGATATCCAAGCCCCCGAATTGCCCGACGCCCTGTTCAACGCCGCGAATGAGCGCTTGAGTATCAGTAACGTCGCAAACAATACCCAAGACATCGGGTGAAGTGAATTGACCGGCGATCTCCCGGCGCATATCCAGCGCAACCACATGCGCGCCCTGGGCCACGAGCGTCTCCACACAGGCCCTGCCAATGCCGCTTGATGCCCCGGTCACTAAAGCGACCTTGCCCTGCAGCGGTAATGCCCCAGATGCCTTTCCGCCGGAGGCGGATCCGCCTTTGGCGGACGCTAATTTGGCCTGTTCCAATTCCCAATATTCCATTTCAAAAATATCCTGTTCGGACAAAACCTTCCATCCGCCCATGCCTTGGGCCCATTGGATGGCCTCGACGGTATGGTCCACGATATCAGAAACAATGTCCGCTTCCGCCCTGCAACGGCCGAACGCAACCAGCCCTTGTCCGGGCCATACAGCCCAACGCGGCGCCGGGTCCAGAGAAGTCAGCTTTCCATTAGTGTTACGATCAAAATACGCGTGATAATTGCGGACATATTCCGTCACACTTTTCCGCGGGTCTTGACCGACGATCACAGGAATGGGTTTCGTGCGGATGACATGGTCCGGGGTCAGTGTTCCCCTTGAAGCAATGGCAGTGACATTGGACAGGCCGGCAAAACCCAGGGAGCGCGGATCATTTTTTAAACGGGCCATCACAGCCCTGCCCTGCGCTTTGGAAACCGCCTGACGCAAACGGACCAAAGCAGCCAGATCAACAGCGGGCTTTTGATGATGGACGGCGACCTTGATCTTCTGTTTGCGGATATAGTTTTCGGCCTTGCTGACAAGCAGGATCATGCGTTCATAACTGACCTTGGCATCATCCGCGAAGGTGAATATGCCGTGATTCAGCAGAACAATGCCTTCGCATGTTTTCCAATCAAGGCCCCGGGTCATTTCATAGACCTTGCGGGCCAAAATAAAACCCGGCATCACATACGGCACGACCAAAACACGTTTGCCGTAAAGTTCTTCAATGCGCCTGCGGCCATGGGGTGTATTGGTGATGGCCGCCACCGCGTCGGCGTGGGTATGGTCCACGAACCTGTGCGGGATGATGGCGTGCAAAATGGCTTCCACCGACGGGTTGGGCGCGTTGGGGTCCAGCATGGCCGCACGCTGTTCGCGCACCATCTGCGTATCTGTCAAACGCTTCATGGCTGCCATGCGTTTGAGCACATCCATTTTGACCGCGGCAAAGCCCTGCGTCTCAATGGCGGCCAGGTCCCAGCCGCTGGCCTTGATATACAAAACATCTTGGGTCACGCCGAAGAAATCCTTAACCAGCGCTTTGACCGATGTATTGCCCCCGCCGTGCAGGACCAGGGACGGTTCTTGGCCTAAAAGCCGCGACGTATAAACCCGCAACTTCAACAGGTCATGGCCGCAGGCCTTCGCTTCCTTTTTATTCCACAGGCTTTTCATACGATTTTCTCGTACAGACGCAGCATTGCTGCGTCTCTATTGCTTTTTGATCCAATCTTTGACTTCGGGGCTGGCCTGGGACTTTGCCTTTAAAACAATATACTGGTCGTTCTTTTTGTACAATTCGTTGCGGAATGTTTTGATCTCGCCGTAGCGTTGGGGTGGTACCCTGGCCCTTTTCATGCGCGTCAGGTTGTTGACGACAACGGTTTGTCCGTCCTTGCGGTAATCGGCGCTGACGTCCATGAAATCAACGCCCAGCTGGTAATCCTGCGGCACAAAATTCACCTGATACCCCTCGGGAACGTGATACGTGTTGGTATTCTTAACGAGGGTATTGGACGCGACAAAGATCGGATAGACCCGTTTTTGTTCGGCAAAATCCGGAACGTCGCTCTGGTCGCTCTCCTTTAAAAGGATCATGTCATTGGCCACGGGATAGGCGTTGGGCGCGATGTATTTCAGGTTAAAATGGACAGGGCCGTAACGGTCCTCCAGGCCCTTGACCTCCCTTTTGATCATGGTGCCGCCCTGGGTGAAAGAGGCCTCCAGGTGCTCAAAAAACTTGTCCTTATTCTGGTCGGTGGTGGAGGCCCAGGTCTCGCGGAAGGATTGTGACCCTTCCAGAGACATCCGGACCCTGACATCAAAAGTCGCGGAACCGTCGGGATGGACGGTGATATCGCTGGTGCTGACGATCGCGTTGTCCTCTTCTTTGGACACCGGCATGTTGTCAAAACGATACCCTTGTTCTTCAATGACCAAAAGGTGGGCGCGGTCATAGGCGCTTGGGCCTTGCCCGAAATCAAAACCCTTGGCCTGCGGGTCCACGAAATAATGCCCGTCGTCCATCAAAATTTCCAGAATGACGTGTTCAAACACCGACGGGTTAGGCAGGCCGCTTTGCGGATCGCCGCTAAACTCATTGGCAAACAGGCAAATGCGGGAACTGATGCCCACCAATTGGAGCATGTACCGGGCCAGAAGCGAAAGGTCCTTGCAATCGCCGTAACGGTCCTTAAAGACCTCATTGGTCGGGTGCGGTTCAACGGTGTGGTCGCCGAAATTCATGGCCACGTAACGGAAATTGTCCTGGATGAATTCTAGGATGGCGCGCGCTTTTTCTTTCTGTGGGACCTTGTCCCTGGTCAACTCCAGCGCCTTGACCGTGATCTCCGGGTCAGCCACGGTGTTCTTTACGATCAAAGCGCGATACCAGTCCGCCACCGCCTTCCAATCAGGAATGGAAGATAAAAACAAGCGGCCCCTGACCTCGTCGGCTGGAGGCATCAATTCCTCATCTTCAACGTAACCGGTCTCCTGATACGAAAAAACATATTTGACCAAACCGTCTTTTTTTGTGATCTGCGGCTGATCCTTGCTGTTCACGGCTTTAAAAACGATGGTCTTGTCCTGGGGAACGATATACGTATACCGCGCCGATTTGGTGGGGATGACCGACACAGGCACTTCGTCCCAAAATTGGCCGGGGATCTCTTTGCGGGAGATCTTGGTCTTGACCATCACGTCAATGATGCTGCCGATGTTGACCTGGGGGATGGTGACCACCTTGACGCGCATATCGGAATACAGGGGCGCCTGGTCATAGACCTGAAGGTCCTGGATATTGGTGGCGGGAAGCCTTTTGCCTTCCGGCGTTTCAACAAAGGCCTGGACGTCAACGATCTCCTCGCGGGCCTTATTGTAGGTGATGGGCCATTCCCCCAGCTCCTTGGCCGCTTCTTTCTGGATCTTCACCCTGGCGTGATACGTTTCCGTGAATGACCAGTCAGGGTTGATCGTCGTCTCATATTCGCTCAAAAGCGCGATATAGGGTTTGTCCGCGTGCTGGCCTTCCCAGGTCTTGGAGAATTCCACCTGGGTCTCGGCTTTGGCCAGGGCCTTGGCCACTTCCTGCGCCGGGGGCCCGGCGTAAACAAAGGAAGAAAAAATAAAAAATAAAAAAAATGAAAGAACGGCCTTAGTTTGGATCCTGGCTTTGTGAAAGTCCACGACGCGCGAATCCAAAAGGACATGACGCAATGCCAGCGGCTGTTTAAGGACAATCCCCTCCAGCGTGGTGCAGCGGCTTAGCGCCACATACAATTGACCGTGGGCAAAGGTGCCATAGCCGATGTCAATGATGACCTTGGAAAACGTCTGGCCTTGGGATTTGTGGATGGTCACGGCCCAGGCCAGTTTCAGGGGATACTGGGTGAAATGGCCGATGACCTTGGACGCCAACGCCTGGGCGTCCTCGTTGAAATAATACTGGCTGATCTCCCAGGTGTATTGCTTGACGTCCACCTCGGTCCCGTTTTCCAGGCGGACGATGATGACATCTTCCCCTCCCGGTTCCGGGCGGATGGCTTTGATGACCCCCAAAGACCCATTGACCCAGCGTTTTTCAGGATCATTGTTCAAAAGCATGATCTGCGCGCCGGGCTTTAATTCCAGAATGTCCGCGGTGGGCAAGGACTTGCGTTCAAATTCTCCGGCAATGGCGCCGTGGTAGACGCGGGCACGGCCGTCGAGACCTTTGAGGCGCTCCCCGTTGATCCGCTCGGCCAACGCATTGGTGGAAGTCAAAGAAATATAAAAATCGCCGGGCGCGAAAACTTTTACGGCATTAACGCGGGTATTGAGCGCGCTCAAATGATGACGTTCCAGCGTATCGGTGCGCACCGCGTTGAGCAAATGGATGAAGCCCTCGTCGGTTTGCCGGTAGATCTTGCTCAACTCAAGGACGTCAAAATCCAGGTCCTCTAGGACCTTGGCGGAAAAAAAGAATGGGGTCGGATAAACGGTCTTGAAAATGTCTTCTTCCCCGCGGGTCACCACCGGCGGCAGTTGGAACAAGTCGCCGAAAAATATCATCTGCACGCCGCCGAACGGCTTATCTGTTTCAGGCCCGTAAAGACGCAAAAAAGCGTCCACGCAGTCCAGAAGGTCGGCGCGCACCATGGAGATCTCATCAATGATAACGGCTTGCAATTTGCGGTACATGTCACGTTTCTTGCGGCGCACATGCAGGTCCGCTATCGCTTGCGGAGTGATGTCGGAACGGAATTGAAAAAAGGAATGGATGGTCTGGCCTTTGACGTTGATGGCGGCAACGCCGGTCGGCGCCAAAACAACGACGTTCTTTTCGGTGCGGTGGCGGAAATATTGCAGCAGCGTGGATTTTCCGGTGCCGGCCTTGCCGGTGACGAACACATGCCTGGACGTATTTTCCAGCGCGTCAAAAGCCGCGGCAAATTCTTCGCTAAAATCTAATTCCGCAAAATTCATAAAGGTACCTGTTGTAAAAGCTTATGGACCTTGACATTTTCCGCGCGGTCCGACGGGACCTCAATGATCGTTGAATTTCTTCCTCTGACCGCCTTGGTATAAGCCGTCAGGAAATCCTTTGGGGTCGAGGCCTTGGCGTATTCAAGCGCGAACATGCGGGCGGCCTCCGGGAAATCCACGCCGTGAGGGGTGGCGAAGAACTGCTCAAAGACATCTTCAAATTGGGCGATGGGCAAAAAAGAAAAAATGCCCCCTCCTCTGTTATTGAGGATGACGACCGTCACCGGGTATGGCGAATCCTTGAGCATGGCCAGGGAATTCAAATCGTGCAAGGCGGCCAAATCGCCGATCATCAGCGTGACCGGCGCTTTTAACCCTTGCGCAAAACCGCAGGCAGAGGCGATGGTACCGTCAATGCCGCTGGCCCCGCGGTTGCCGTTGATATGCACGCTATGGCCGTCAATGGCCGCGTAAAAATCCATGTCCCTGACCGGCATGCTGTTGGCCAAAAACAACCCGTGCTCCGCCGGAATGGCGCGCGATACCAGCCGCGCGGCCAGCGGTTCATTCAAATGCCCGTCTTCCCTTAAAAACCGGTCAATGAACACATCCGTGGTTTGATCGGCCCGGCCCAATGCTTTCAATAACGCCGATGCCCTGCGCTTCTTGACCAACGGCATAACGGCATCCACAAAAACGCCGACAGACGCGTGGATGCGCCGCGTCACCTGATGGGACGGATCATTACGCAAAGAATGGTTGATGACTGTCACGTAAGACATATTTTTGTGCTGCGCCACCCATTCATAATAACGTTTGGACGTCATCCGCCCGCCCAAATGAATGATGCCGTCGGTCCTCTTAAGCCAACGCTGTATTTTAGAGGACAACAATAAATGGTCAAAATAATGGATGACATGCCTATCGCTACAGCCCAGACGCAAGCCGCTGGAAATATCCGCAACGATCGGCCAACCCAATTTGGTGGCCAATTTCAGCGCGGCCTGTTGGTCGCTTTCCCCGCTGACCTTCCCGATGACGATGAGGCCGTTCTTGATCGCGTTAATATTTTTGACAACGGCATCCATGTCATTGATCGCCGCCACAGCCCCAGGATGATAAGTCGTATAGGCCTGATCCGATCTCGCCCAGGTGTTCAATCCCGCTGACAAGCGCCTGATGTCTGTCCTGTCGGCGACAGGCGCCAACGGTTCACGGAACATGCAATTGATATGAACAACACCCGGCGTTGCCGCAACGGCCTGATAAACCGCCTGGTCAATGGTTGTCAAAACATAGGCAGGATCGATCTCGGCATCAGGACAAGGCATGTCCATGGACCATTTGGCATAAGGACCGAAGATCTTGACCTGATCAATGGTCTGTACCGCGCCGGTCTGTCTTAATTCCGGCGGACGGTCCGCGGTCAAAACGATCAAAGGGAGTTTTTTCTTGGAGGCCTCGATCACAGCGGGCAGGACATTGGCCACCGCGGTGCCCGACGTGCAGATCAGAACAACGGGTTTCTTTGCCCCCGCGGCATAGCCCAAGGCATGGAATGCCAGTCCCCGCTCGTCAAAATGAACGAACGGTTTTGCTTTCGGATTTCTGGCAACGGCAACGCTTAAAGGGGCGGGACGCGAACCCGGGGCCAGACAGAAATATTCCACCCCACAGCGCGTCAATTCTTCAATGATGAGCGCGCCCCACCAATGATTGATATTAGGTATTTTCTTAAAGTCCATCAGGCGATGATCTTGATGAAATTACTGATCTTGTTTTCTATTTCCTGCCATTCCGCTTTGGGCTTGGACCCTTCCACGATCCCGGCACCGGCATACACCGAGAGCTGTCTGCCGCGGACCAGGGCGGAGCGGATGCCGACGACGAATTCCGCCCAATCCAAACCTACATAGCCCAATGGCCCGCCATACCATCCGCGGTCAAACGGCTCCAGCGCGCGGATCACAGCCATGGCCTTTTCCTTAGGCGCCCCGCCCAAAGCCGGGGTCGGATGCAGACATTGTAAGACATCTTCGTCTTTCACGCCATCCTTCAATTGTCCCTCAAATTTGGTCAACAAATGGTGGCCATTGCCCAAACTAAGGATACCGGATCTGGCTGTGTGGTCCAAACGCCGGCACAACCCGCCCAAATTTTCCCGGATGGCTTCAACGACCAGAGCATGCTCACGGGTATTCTTGGGCGAACGGGCCAATGCGATTTTCAAACGTCGGTCTTCCGCCGAAGTTTTTCCGCGCCGGCACGTCCCGGCCACCGCCTCGCTCAATACTCTACGGCCCTGGCGTTTGTACAAACGTTCGGGCGAAGCACCCAAAAATACCGATGGCCCAAATTGAAAACAAAAATGATAACTGTTGCGGGTGACCTTGCGCAGACGTTTGAGCATCACCCACGGGTTTAAAACGTCCATGAACGTCAGGATGGTCTTGCGGGCTAGGACCACCTTCCGGTATTTCCCGCGCTCAATGGCGGACAGGACGCTGTGGACATTCTTTTCCCATTGTTTGAAAGACGGATTGTCGCGGCGGGACACGGCTTTTAACGCGCTGTTTTTCAAAGACGCTTTCTCTTGGGAACGGTCCAGCTCCTTAATGATGCGGCCAAGGGCGACAGGACTTAAAGGTCCGACGAGATTACAGCAAAATATCATTCTGCCCCGGTCGCGAGCCAGTTCAAAACGCGGCAGGACGAAACGAAAGGATCCCGGAGTACGATCATCAAAACAAAACCCGCCGTACCATTGCAGATACGGATACTGCGGCCTTAAATATTTTCTTAAGCCACGAAACACCGACGGGTAATTGACCCGCCCGTTCCCCCGGACGCAGGCGGCTTCGCCGATTCCGGCAATGGCGGCGCTGTCATCCTGATTGGCCCCGTAGATCTTGACCGCGTTGTCCTGGGCCGCGAGCCATGCCAGAGGGTCTATGGGTTTGATCTTGATCTCAATGCGGTAAACAGGATGGCACTGCAGGATGGTCCGCGCGCGGGATATTTCCTGCGCCATGCGGACCTTGGCTTCACGGAAGGAACAAGGACGGTTACTTTTCGCCGACATAAATGGTGGCCGCCCCTCCCATCAAGGGGTGGGCGTGAATGCGGGTAAAACCCATTTGCTTTAAGATCTTGCAAAAACGCTCCCCATACGGGAAAGAAGCAACGGTCTGGTTCAAATACCGGTAGGCCTTCCAATTGCCGGACAAAAGAAAACCGACCGCCGGCACGATCCAGTTCAGGTATACCCGATGACCCGCCCTCAAGAAAACATTGCCGGGGATGGAAAATTCCAGGACCAGAACGCGGCCGCCTTTTTTAAGGACACGGTACATTTCCATCAAACCCAAACGCAGGTCCCCGACATTGCGGATGCCGAACGCAATGGCCGCGGCGTCAAAGGTATTTTCAACAAAAGGCAGGGCCTGGGCATCGCCTTTCTGCAGAATAATCCTGTCTTTTAATCGCGCGGCTTCTACTTTCCGGTTGGCGATGGCCAGCATCTTTTCCGCCATGTCCACACCGTGCACCGTGCGGACACGAGGATAACTTTGGGCTAAAATCATGGCCACATCCGCGGTGCCCGTGGCCAGGTCCAGAACGATCAGGCCCTCCCCCGGCGGCAAATACCGCGGCAATTGCCGGCGCCAGCGGATGTCCTGACCCAGCGACAAAACGTGGTTGAGAAAATCATACCGCGGGGAGATCGTGTCAAACATCTTCCACGATTCAGCCTTGGGGATGACCGGGTTTTTGCTATTTTCCATCAGGACTCTTTGACATTAGGACCGCTGATGTAATTAACGATGTCAATGAACTCTTTGACCTTTTTGGGGTCCTTCTTGCCCGGATTTCCGCTTTCTTCCACCCCGCTGTTCACGTCCACGGCATAGGGTTTTAAACCATTGACCGGCTCAATGACATTCTGGCTGTTGAGCCCGCCGGAAAGGATGATGGGAATGTTCTGGGACTTGATCTCTTTTAAAACAGTCCAGTCAAAGGTCTTGCCGGTGCCGCCGTATTCACCATCGCCGGCTGTGTCAAATAAAAAGGCGTCCACCTTATAAGGTGCCGTCACAGCGGGGTTAAAATCCGGCCCCACCCGAAAGGCCTTGATGATCTTGACCTGATAACGCCGCAGGCGATGGCAGAAATGATGGTCCTCATCGCCGTGCAACTGGACGGCGCGCAGGCCGCAATGGCCGATGATATCGCGGATGGCCCCCAGATTATTGTTCACAAAAATACCGACGGGGGTCACAAAAGGCGGCAGGGCCTCGATGATCTTCTTGGCCTTGGCCGGTCCTATAAAACGCGGGCTTTTCTTGTAAAAAATAAAACCCAGCGCCCAAGCGCCCAAATTCGCGCTTTTAAGCGCGTCTTCAAAACGGGTGATCCCGCAGACCTTAACGCGTACCATACATCACATCCTTGATTGTTTGTCCGATGTCTTCGGAAGCCATGAACGTCTCGCCGATCAAAACCGCGTGGGCACCGGCATCAGCCGCGCGTTGGACGTCGTCATGGGTTTTTAAACCGCTTTCCGCCACGATCACCTTATCTTTGGGGATGCGCGGGATCATGCGCAGGCATTGTTCCAAATCCACCTTAAACGTGCGCAGGTCGCGATTATTGACCCCGATGATGGAAGCCCCGCTTTTAATGGCACGGTCCAGCTCGCTTTCATCATGCACTTCCACCAGGGAGTCCAGGTCCAGCGCCTGCGCGGCCTGAGCAAGGTCTTTGAGCTGTGTATCGGAGAGCATGGCCGTGATCAGGAGGACCGCGGCGCCGCCATTAGAAGAGGCCTCGATGACCTGGCATTCGTCAATGATGAAATCCTTCATCAGCGTCGGAACAGGAAACGCTTCGCTGACCATTTTCAAATGATCCGGCTTGCCTAAAAAATATTTGTCCTCAGTCAGCACGGAAATGGCCGCGGCCTTGTGGTCCACATAAATTTTAGCAATGGCCAAAACGTCAAAATCCTTACGGAGGATGCCCCGTGAAGGCGAGGCCTTCTTGATCTCCGCGATGAGATTGATGTTGCCGGGTTTGGATATCGCTTTTTTGAAAATGCCGCGGGCGCGAGGACTCCTGACAAGGTTCTTTTTGAGGTCGTCGTAATAGGATCTCCGGCTGTCCAAAAGTGATCGTTTGTGAACAGCCATCATTTTAAGGAAGTCGGCGGACACGGCTGGTGAATTCCTTTAATTGCTCAAGTTTGGCCAATGCCCTGCCCGAATCCACGGCATGTTCGGCCATGCGCATGCCCTGGGGCAAATTTTGCACGGCCTCGGCAATGTAAAGCGCGTAGGCGGCATTGACGATAACGATATCACGCCGGTGGCCGTGTTCGCCTTTTAATATCTCCAAAGCGATCGCGGCGTTAACAGAAGGATTCCCGCCAATAAAATCTTTGACAGCCGCGCGGGCAATGCCCAGCTCGTCGGGGTCAATGTCATAAGAGATCACGTCCACACCGTTATATTCGCTCACAAAAGTCGTACCGGTGGTTGTGATCTCATCAAGCCCGTCACTGCCGTGAACGACCAGGGCGCGTTTTAACCCAAGCGCCTTGAGGACATGCGCCATGGGTTCGGTCAGATCGCGGCTATAAACACCCATGATCTGGTGTGTCGCCTGCGCCGGATTGGTCAAAGGCCCTAAAATGTTAAAAATGGTCTTCACACCCATGGCCTTGCGCACAGGCGCCACATTCTGCATGGCCGGATGCAGGCGCTGGGCGAACAAAAACGCGATGCCGACCTCATCCAGACATTCGTTGAGATAACGTTCTTCCATATCAATGCCCACCCCCAGCGCTTCCAGGACATCCGCACTGCCGCAGGCGCCGGAGGCCGAACGGTTGCCGTGCTTGGCCACGACCACACCGCAGGACGCAACGACCAGGGCGGCCAGCGTTGAAATATTGAATGTCCCTTTCTGGTCCCCGCCGGTGCCGCAGGTGTCCAGCACAACACCGTGTTTGGTTTTGACCGGCACAACGAATTTGCGCATGATCAGCGCCGCCGCGGTGATCTCTTCCACCGTCGGACCTTTGGCATTGAGGGCCAGCAAAAAATCGCGGATATCATCAACCGAAACGTGGCCGGCCATGATGAGTTCCATCACGACCGTGATCTCCTCATGGGTCAGGTTCTGCCCCTGCTGAATTTTTTGGACGTAATCCAACATAAAATTATAAAGACAAAAAATTCTTGAGGATGTTTTTGCCTTCCTTGGTCAGAATGGATTCGGGATGGAACTGCACGCCCCAGACAGGCAAACTTTTATGGCGAACGCCCATGAGCTCCCCGTCGTCGGTGGTCCACGCCGTCACCTGCAGGCAATCCGGCAAGGTCGCGCGGTCAATGACCAAGGAATGATAGCGGGTGGCTTCAAAAGGATGTGGTAAACCCTTAAAAAGGTCTTTGCCGTCATGCTCGATCATGGACGTTTTGCCATGCATGAGACGTTTGGCATTAATGATCTTTCCGCCATAAGCATACCCGATACCCTGATGCCCCAGACAAACGCCCAGGATCGGGACCGTTCCTGCCAGTTCCTTGATGATGGCCACCGAAATGCCAGCGTCTTCCGGACGGCCCGGCCCCGGAGAAATGACGATCTTTTCCGGTTTCATGGCGCGGATGTCCGCGACGCTCAAGGCATCATTGCGGAAAACCTTCATGTCCGCGCCCAACTCGCCGAAATACTGCACGAGATTGTACGTGAACGAATCATAATTGTCGATCATCAGGATCATATTATTCTTTTTCTCTCGATACCTTCGCGCCGATGGCGATCAATTTCTGATCCAAACCCTCATAACCGCGGTCAAGATGGTAAATGCGGTGAATTTCGGTCTTGCCTTTGGCGGCCAGCCCCGCGATCACCAGCGCGGCAGAGGCGCGCAAGTCGGACGCCATGACCGGAGCCCCATACAATTGCTTGACGCCCTCAATGATGGCGCTGCCTCCCTCGCGGCGTATCTGCGCGCCCATACGAAGCAATTCCGCGATGTGCATGAACCGGTCGGGAAAAACCTTATCTGTAATAACGCTCACCCCGGGAGTGATGGCCATCAGCGCCATGTACTGGGCCTGCAGGTCTGTCGGAAAACCCGGATGCGGATAGGTGGTGACGCTGGCCGGCCGCAGTTTCCTGCGGCATTTGACGCGAATATCATTTCCCACGCGCACAACGTCTGCCCCGACATATTGCAATTTATCCACCAAAGCAAGCAAATGATCGTAGTTAGCATTCTTGATCAAAATATCACTTTTAAGGGCCGCGGCCAGGATCAAAAACGTCCCTGCCTCAATGCGGTCGGACGACATTTTAAAGGCCGCGCCGTTGAGTTGGCGCACCCCGTTGATGACAATGTGCGGCGTGCCATGCCCGTGGATCCTGGCGCCCATGGCGCTTAAAAAATTGCCTAGGTCCTCAACCTCCGGCTCGCAGGCCGCGGACTCGATGATGGTTTCCCCCTGCGCCAGGACAGCCGCCATCATCACGTTGGCGGTCGCCAGCACCGACGAGCCGAACACTCCACCCAGATACACCTGCGCGCCTTTTAATTTCGGCGCGCGGACGATCACGTAACCGCCTTCCATTTCCACCTTGGCGCCCAGGGCGATAACGCCTTTCATATGCAGGTCCACCGGCCGGACACCGATGATGCATCCGCCGGGCAAAGAGACCTGGGCCTTGCCCAATTTCCCAAGCAAGGGGCCCAGCACGCAAAATGACCCGCGCATGGTGGAGACCAATTTATAATCAGCGACATGCTTGTTCGCAGAACCGCTGATGCTCACCTGATCGCCGCTGACCTCAACCGTCTTGCCCAACGTGCGCAATAATCTGCACATCGTGGTCGTGTCGCGCAATTTCGGCACGTTGCGGATCATGCAAGGCTGGTCCGTCAAAATGGTGGCGGCCAGGATCGGTAGGGTCGCGTTTTTTGAACCGCTGACCCTGATCTCCCCTTTTAATGATCTGCCGCCTTCAATGACGAATTTTTCCATGCAAAATCCTCTCTTTTCCGTTTAAATCATGCAAAATTTCAATATGGGAAAAGGCCCGGGTTTGTTCACATAGCGCGCGCAGGGCAAAACCCTGTCCGTCGCCGAACTCCATCATAAGGCAACCGCCCTTTCTTAGCAAGGGGGGACTGGATTTTATAAGCATTTGACAAAATTTTAAACCGTCTTCTCCCCCGTCCAAGGCCAATCGGGGCTCTTTTTGCACGTCCGCGGGTAAAGAAGCGATTTGTCTGGAAGGAATGTAGGGCGGGTTGGAAACGACCATATCAAATTGTACGGGCGTATGGCCATACGCCCCTACGGATAAATATTCATTCATATCCGCCCGCACAAAATCAATGCGGTCCGCCACGCCGTGCGCGACAGCATTTTCGTGCGCAATAGCCAACGCATCATTGGAAATATCTATCGCCGTGACCCGCGCCTGCGGAATATGTTTGGTCAGGGTCACGGCAATATTACCGGAACCTGTACCGATATCCAAGATGCTGGAACCCTTGAACCGCCGCAAGGCCTCTTCGACCAGAATTTCTGTCTCCGGCCGCGGAACCAAAACCGCAGGGTTGACCTTGAATTCCAGACCGAAAAAATTGCAAGAGCCCAAAATGTATTGTAGAGGTTCGCCCGCCTTGCGACGTGTCACATATTCATCGAATTGCTGCTGTTGTTGGGAAGTCAAAACCGGCTTGTTCAGGTGCAGGTCAATACGGCGGCAATCCAGGATATGAGTAAGAATAATCTCATCTTCAGACATGCCGAAATTATAGCAGGTATCACATTATGTGATAGCAAGATTCTTATTCTCAGGAGTAACGATAAATCCTATTTTGGTCTTCTTATATCCTTCATTCGGATAGGTCATCAATCTTTTGATGGCCTCAAAAACGTCCCCAAATTGCCCATCATATTTCTTCTCCATTTCTTCAATCTTTTGTCTAAGCTCCTTATGAGTAGCCATGATCTCGCGTAATTTGACAAAAGCACGCATTATGGCAATATTGACCAGCACCGCCCGCTTGCTTTTTAACACACTGGACAACATCGCCACTCCCTGTTCTGTAAAAACATACGGTGAATACTTAATATTCTGACCCTGTTTCAAGGTCACAATTTGTGACCTTGAATCGGGTTCGTTTAAGGTCACATTTTGTGACCTTAAAGCGTCGGCTTCCTCCCGTGTTAATTGAAACATAAAATCTTCAGGAAATCTGTCCCTATTACGTTTGACCTGTTGATTCAATTGCTTTGTATTTACCTCATAAAGCATGGCCAAATCGTGGTCAATCATCACCTTCTGACCGCGGATCAAATAGATCTTTTGTGCGATGAAATTGTGAGTTAAGACGTTTGATGTGTTTGGTTTTGCGGACATAAATCCCCCTTTGAATAGAAAGTTAGATTCTCGGGGAATTTATGTAAACATCGCGGGGACGATGCGGATAGAAACAATTTAACAAAAGACAGAATAATTGTCAAAAAATAATTAATACAGGTTACGCGGCCTGGGCTTTTTCGAGGACTTCGCGTTCCGCGGCCATGAGGGCGTCGGTCAATTCGTCCAGATTCCCTTCCAGCACGGATTCCAATTGATGCGTGGTGAACCCGATGCGGTGGTCGGTGATGCGCCGGTCGGGGAAATTATAGGTGCGGATCTTTTCACTGCGGTCGCCGGAACCGACCTGCGACTTGCGCAGAGCGGCTTCTTTGGCGAACGCGTCCTGTTTCTTCTTGTCCAGAATGCGCGCGCGCAAAATGCGCATGGCCTTGGCCCTGTTCTTTAACTGCGAACGCTCATCCTGGCACACGACCACCGTATTGGTGGGCAAATGCGTGATGCGCACGGCCGAATCCGTGGTATTGACGCTTTGCCCGCCCGGACCGGAAGAACGGTACACGTCGATCTTAAGGTCCTTGGCGTCAACGACCAGGTCGATCTCTTCGGGCTCAAAGAGAATGGCCACGGTGACTGCCGAGGTATGGATACGGCCCGAGGCCTCGGTGGTGGGCACGCGCTGGACGCGATGCGTTCCGCTTTCCCACTTCAGGCGCTTGGAACAACCCTTGCCGCTTAAAGAAAAAATGACTTCCTTGACCCCGCCGGCCTCCGTCTCATCAAACTCGATCAATTCCAGACGCCACCCTTTGAGGTCCGCGTATTTGCTGTACATGCGGTAAAGGTCCGCGGCAAATAAACTGGCCTCCAGGCCTCCGGTGCCGGCGCGGATCTCAATGATGATGTCCTTGTCCTGTTCATTCTTGCGGGGGTCTAAAGCGTCGGAAAGTTTCTTTTCCCAAACAGCCAAACGCGAGCCCAGGTCAACCAGTTCAGACCTGGCCATTTGCTCAAATTCAGCGTCGTGTTTGCTTTTGAGGAGGTCCTGCAGTTCGCGGATCTGGTCCGCGGTCTTTTGATAGGAACGGTACGGCTCAACGAGGGATGTTAGACCGGAAAATTCTTTGGCGAGTTTTCCATACCGGCCCTGGTCGGCGGCAATGTCCGCGTCAGCCAGCAGTTTTTCCAGCTCAACAAAACGCTCTTCGCTTTTTTTGAGCCGGGCCAACTCATTTGTTTTTAGCATAACGCTTGTTGAAACGCTCAATGCGGCCGGCCGTATCCACGAACTTCTTGGCCCCCGTAAAGAACGGATGGCACTGGGAGCAGATCTCCACGCGGATGCTTTTTTTGGTCGCGCGCGTATGGATGACACTGCCGCAGGCGCAGGTGATGATGGCCTGGTCATACGCGGGATGGATATTGGCTTTCATATCAGGGTTTCCTTTCAATAAGGGCGGTATATTACCTTATTTATTCATGTTTTGCAAGAACTCCGCGTTGGTCTTGAATTTGGAGATCTTGTCGATCAAAAGCTCCATGGCCTCCGCGGAATTCAGGTCATTGAAGGCCTTGCGCAAAAGCCAGACGCGCTGAAGGTCGCTTTCCGAGACCAGCAATTCTTCGTGGCGGGTGTTGGAACGCTTGATGTCAATGGCCGGGTAAATGCGCCGCTGGAACAGATTGCGATCCAGCTGTAATTCCATGTTGCCGGTGCCTTTGAACTCTTCAAAGATGACTTCATCCATGCGGCTTCCGGTGTCCACCAGGGACGTGGCGATGATGGTCAGGGAACCGCCTTCCTCAATATTGCGCGCGGCGCCGAAAAACCGCTTGGGCTTGTGCAAAGCGTTGGAGTCCACACCGCCGGAGAGGATCTTTCCGCTGTGCGGGACCACGGTGTTATAGGCACGGGCCAGACGCGTGATGCTATCCAGCAGGATGACCACGTCGCGTTTGTGCTCAACCAGACGTTTGGCCTTTTCAATGACGATCTCCGCGATCTGCACGTGGCGTTCCGCGGGCTCGTCAAAGGTGGAGGCAATGACCTCGCCCTTGACACTGCGCTGCATGTCCGTGACCTCTTCCGGACGCTCGTCGATCAAAAGAACGATGAGCACCACTTCCGGATGGTTGGTGACGATGGAATTGGCGATCTTCTGCATGAGCACCGTTTTACCGCTATACGGAGGGGCCACGATCAAAGCGCGCTGGCCCTTGCCGATGGGCGTCAAAAGGTCCATGATGCGGGTGGAGACCTCCTTCTGGTCGATCTCCAGTTTCAGGTGCGTCTTGGGATACAAAGGCGTCAGGTTATCAAAGAAGATCTTGTCCTTGCTCTTTTCGGGATTCTCAAAATTGACCGCCTCAACCTTCAAAAGGGCGAAATACTTTTCCCCTTCCTTGGGCGGACGGATCTGGCCGGAAACCGTGTCCCCGGTCTTTAGGTCAAAACGGCGGATCTGCGAAGGCGATACGTAAATATCATCCGGACAGGGCAGATAGTTGTATTCGGCGCTTCTCAAGAAACCAAATCCCTCGGTGAGGATCTCCAGGGTCCCCTCCCCGAACATGAGGCCTTCTTTTTCCGCCTGGGCCTGAAGGATCTTGAACATCAGGTCCTGCTTTTTAAGGCCGCCGGCGCCCTGAATGTCCATGTCGTGGGCGATCTTGGTCAACTCGACCATTTTCATCTCTTTGAGTTCTTCTATATGCACGGTCTTCCCCGCGGGGTTGGCCGGTTTATAGTCGCCGTTCTCGTTTTTAAGGTCTTCTTTGTCCGGTTTTGTTTCCGTCTTGGTCATTCCGTTCTCCTGTTTTGTTTTTTCCTTTGAAGCAATCTATCAACAACGGCATCCACTTGCTGGCGGGTTTCACCAATGGTGCCGCGATTATCTATGACGATGTCCGCTCGCCGGACCTTTTCGCTCAAGGGCATTTGCAGGCGCAGGCGCCGTGTGATATCAGCCCCGGACAATCTGCACCGTTCGAATTGCTGGCAACGGGACGCCTTCACCACAACAGTGATATCAACGATTTTTTCCCATCCGGATTCAAATAAGAGCGGGACATCAAGAACGATCAGAGGTTTGTTTCTATATAGGGAGATCTGCCTTTGAACTTCCTTCAACGCTGGCGGAAAAACGATATCGGTGAGTTTTTTTAATGTGTGAGAATTTTGAAAAACAATGCTGGCAAGTGCCTGGCGGTTTAATATTAACTTCAGTATAGCATCTGGAAAAATTTTTGCCACTCTTTTAATGCATTTTCCTTTGGGGCCCAAAAGGCCGCGGGTGATGGCATCCGCGTCAATGATCCCGGCGCCATGGCGCTTGAACATGGCCGCGACCGTGGTTTTGCCCGTGCCTAAACCGCCTGTGACGCCTACGATAAGCATTTCTGGTACACCCTTAAGTATTCGCGCGCCGATCTCTCCCAGGAAAAACGGTGGCGGAAGGCCTGATCGGTCAAAAAATCCATCTGCTTTTGATCGCGGTAGGTTTTGACCGCCTCTGCCAGCGCCTTGACGAACGACGGCTTGTCGTATTTGGTAAAAACGAACCCGTTGCCGCTTTGATGGATGGGGTCGTAGAGTTTGATGGTGTCGGCCAAACCGCCGGTGTGGTGCACAACGGGGATGGAGCCATAACGCAGGGCGATCATCTGGCCCAGGCCGCAGGGCTCGAACGCCGATGGCATCAGGAAAAAATCACAGCCCGCGTAGATCTTATGGGCAACATTCTCATCAAATTTGAGAAAGATCCCCATATTTTTGGAATGACGGCCCGCGCATTCTTCCAGCATCCGGTGGTATTTTCGCTCCCCGACACCGGTCAACACGATCTGCCCGCCCAAACGCACGATATCGTCCACAACCCCCGCAATGAGGTCCACGCCTTTTTGATGGCAGAGCCGCCCCACAAAACCGAACAGCGGCGCGCGACTGTCTGGGGAAGACAAATTCATCATGGCGCGGACCACCATCTTGTTAAGAAATTTTTCCTGCGGGTCCTGGGAGGAATAAGGAAAATCCAAAAACGGGTCGTCCTTGGGGTTCCAGGCCTCATAGTCCAGGCCGTTGAGGATACCGGTGACATCGCGGCCACGGTTGCGCAAGACCCCGTCAAGGCTGCAGCCCAATTCCTCACCCTGGATCTCCCTGGCGTATTGAGGGCTGACGGTGGTGACCGCGTCGCTGAAAATGATGCCGCCTTTCAGGACATTGATCTGGTCATAAAATTCCAGGCCCTGCATGTGGAACAAATGCCCCTCCACCCCCAGTTTGGCGTATTGCTGTTTGGGAAAAACGCCCTGATACGCCAGATTGTGGATGGTCAGAACCGACCGGGTGTTCTTGAAGAAAGGGTCGCTTTGGAATTTGGTCTTCAGCAAAACCGGGATGAGCGCCGTATGCCAGTCATGGCAATGGATGATGTCCGGTTTGAATTTGATACGCTTGAGGATGGCCAAGGCCTCGTGGCAGAAAAAGGCGAACCGCTCAAGATTGTCATTGTAGTCGCCGCCATAGTCGCCGTAGAGGCCGTCCCGTTGGAAATAACGGTTGTGTTCAACAAAATAAACGCGGATATTTTTACCGATGCGCACCACGGGCGAAGGGATGCCTTTGGACGTTTTATACCGGGGCGTGATGATAACGATCTCATGGCCCAATCCTTCCAAAGCCAACGGCAAGGCCCCGCACACGTCGGCAAGCCCGCCGGTCTTGGCGAATGGGACCACTTCTGATGCGCAAAAAACGATTTTCATGATAGCGTTGTCATCTCCAGCCAGTTTGGTCCGGTTTTGACGGTGGCTTTGACGGGGACAGAAAGTTTGATGACCCCTTCCATCTCGGTACGCACCAGCGAAGCCATAGGGCCGATCTCTTTTTGCGGCACGTCAAAGACAAGTTCGTCGTGCACGGTCAGGATCATGGTTGAGGACATTTTCTTTTCGGTCATCAGCCGGTCAATGTTGACCATGGCCAGTTTGATGAGATCGGCGGCCGTGCCCTGCACCGGCGTATTGATGGCCTGGCGCTCGGCGAACTGGCGCAAACCCATATTGGCATTATGAATTTCCGGCAAATAACGACGGCGGCAAAGCAAGGTGGTGACATATCCCTGTTCCCTGGCCTTGACGATCTCATCATCCATGAATACGCGCACCTTGGGGTAGCGCAAAAAATACCGGTCAATGAAATCCTGGGCTTCCTTGATGGAAACGCCCAAGTCCTTGGCCAAACCGAAAGAACTCATGCCATAAATGATCCCGAAATTGATCCGCTTGGCCGTGGTGCGCATGTTGTCGTCCACCTTTGACTCCGGCGTATCAAAGATCAGGCTGGCCGTGTAACGGTGAATGTCCGCGCCCTCGGCAAATGCCTTCTTTAAATTCACGTCGCCGCACAAATGAGCCAGGACGCGCAGTTCGATCTGCGAATAATCCGCGGACAAAAGCACGTGGCCTTTGGCATAAGGCACAAAGGCCTTGCGGATCCGCCTGCCTAAGTCCGTGCGGATGGGGATGTTCTGCAGATTGGGATTATTGGAACTCAAACGCCCGGTCTCGGCGCCGGTCTGGTTAAAAGACGCGTGCAGACGCCCGTCCGCCGGGTCAACAAGCTGCGGCAAGGCATCAATATAGGTGGACTTTAATTTGGCCACCTGACGGTATTCCAGGATCAGGGCCGGCAAAGGATGCTTGGCGGCCAAACGGGTCAGGACCTCCTCGTCGGTGGAAAAACCGGTTTTCGTTTTCTTGATGACGGGGAGTTTGAGGCGCTCAAACAGGACTTCGCTCAATTGTTTGGGTGAATTGAGGTTAAACGTCGTGCCCGCGATCTCAAACAGCGAATCCTCCGCCTCTTTGATCTTGACGGCGCACTCTTTTGAAAGTTCCTCCAGCACCGCCTTGTCCAGCCGCACGCCGTTTTTCTCCATGCGGGCCAAAACATCGGCCAAAGGCATTTCAATATCGTAAAAAAGGACCTCCACCTCTTGTTCTTTGAGCATGGCTTTCTGCAGGGTATATAATTCGCGCAGTCCCTCTTCGCTGGACCTCAAAGAAGGCATATTGTATTTGCCCTGGCCGCCGGATAATAAATAATCCGCCAAATGCACGTCAAACACATCCCCCTTGAAGGCCTCATCCGTGAGCCGGCCGCTTTTGCGCAGGGCTTTGAGGTCATAAACGATGTGGATGTCTTTTTTTCCCTCATGTCCATGCACGTAGTCCTTGAGATCTTCGGCAACGGGATCCTCGGCCCCTTCGCCGGAAATTTCCTTGGCGAATTTACGGAATTCCAATTCGGTGTAGATGTCAAACAACGCTTTGCTGTCCGGATCTTTGCGTTTGAGATCTTCCAGAGAAACATGCACGGGCAGGTCAGTGTGCAGGGTCGCCAATTCCTGGCTTAAAAAAGCGTGTTCGCGACCTGCTTCCAATTTTTCCCGCAATTTGACCGGAGTGACCTTGTCGAGACGGGTGTAAATGTTCTTCAAAGACCCATATGTACTTAACAATTTACGGGCCGAAACCTCGCCGATGCCATGGACACCGGGAATATTATCGGAAACGTCGCCGGCCAGGGCGATAAAGTCCACGATCTGACCAGGGGTGACGCCGAATTTGCTTTCCACATCTTGCGCGCTGATCATCTGCTGTTGGCGGGCGCTGTAGAGTTTGATGTGGTCCCCGACCAATTGGCCCATGTCTTTGTCGTCGGTGACGATGACAACGTCCTTGTCTTTTCCGGAAAAACGCGCGGCAAGAGTGGCCATCATATCGTCCGCTTCATACCCTTCCATTTCAAACATAGGGATGTTATAGGCCGCGACCACACGGCGGATGATGTCCATCTGGCTGATCAGTTCGTCGGGCATGGACGGCCGTTGGACCTTATAGTCGGCAAACTTGGTTTGGCGATGCGTTTTCTTGCCCGTATCAAAACAAACCGCCAGATGGTCCGGTTTCAGATCGTTGAGAAGTTTGCGCAGGATATTGCAAAAGCCGAACACCGCGTTGGTGGGCTGGCCTTTGGAGTTGGACAGGTTTTTGACCGCGTAAAAAGCCCTGTAACAGAGGCCGTGGCCATCCACCAGAAATATGCGCGCATTGGACATGGAAAGATTTGTCAGCCGGAGGCTGATCCGCCTACGGCGGAGAAGTATTCGCTGAACAACTGTTCCTGGGTTTGGGCCACTTCTTTGCCCTCTAAAAGGTCACGGAGCAGTTTTTCTTTGGCAAAAGCAGCGTTAAAAAGAACAAAACCAACAATGTGTCCGTCCTGGATGAAAATTTTCTTATAAACATTATCCGGGCCGTCAAATTGCATGTATTCCCGCCCGCCTTGGGGGGCCCGGCGCACCACACCGGCGCAGGTGCCGTTGATGACCTTAAGGCCGAAATCACGGACACCTGTCGACGGTTGATCAACAGCGGCCATGTCCACGCCATCAGGCATGCCGTCGCTAAAAACCCTTGTATCAGCTTTGAGGTCATCAAAAATGACGGCTTGCGCCGCGATCACCTTGCCGGATTTCAAACGCACCGCTTTGACCTCACCATCGCCTAAAATTTCTTCCACGGCATTTCCCGCCATGACCTTCAAGCCCTTACCCTCAAGGATCTGCTTTAAAAGCATAGTGGTCTCTTCGTCAAAAACATCCGGCAGGATCCCACCGCCCACGGCGGGGCTGACAACACTGACTTCCTTGCCCAACATCTTCAAGGCGCAGGCCGTGTTCAATCCCAAAAAATTGCTGACGCACACAACAGCATTGTCAATGAACGGGATGTGCTTAGCCAAGGCCTCCATGGACTTGTAATGCGCGCAGTCAAAAATACCCTCTTTGCCGCGGCCCTTAATGTCCGGTCCATGCACAGCGCCCAGATCAGTGACCAAAAGACGGTCATAAGGAAATTGCCGTTTGCTTTCCGCGCCCACGTATTTGCGTTTGGTGCTCACGCGGGACAATTGTTCATTGAGGACGATATCCACCCCATGCTCTTTAAAAAACGATGCGTGTTTGGGATGAAGGCCCTGCTCTTTGACCTCTTTGGCCAAATGAGCGGCGAGCAGCGTACGATCATACGGTAAAATACCTTCGGGACACAACAGCGTGATGGGCGATCCTTGATCTTCGGCGCGGATTGTCTCGATCGCGCTGATGGCGGGAATTCCGTTACCGATAATGACAATATTGGACATCCTCACTTCACCTGCGCGTTGAACATCCAAAAAACATTTTTCATAAGCATCACTGACGTCACCGGCCCCACCCCACCGCGCGCGGGCGTGATGTAACCGGCTTTTTCTTTGGCGGACTCAAAGTCCACATCCCCAACAATTTTTCCATCAATCCGGTTGGTCCCGACATCAATGACAATGGCCCCGGGCTTGATCCAATCGCCTTTGACAAACAATGGTTTGCCGATGGCAGCCACCACGATATCCGCTCTTTGAACATGCTCCGGCAAATTCTTTGTCTTGGAATGACAAATGGTGACCGTCGCGTTTTCTTTTAAAAGTAACATCGCTATTGGTTTACCTATGATCTCACTACGACCAAGAACAACAGCCTCCTTGCCTTTGAGATCGATCGCCGTGGATTTGATATGCGCCATCACCGCAGCTGGCGTGCAGGGAATTAAAAACGCTGTCCCTGAAAAAATACGACCTTGATTATAGGAATTCAAACCTTCCGCGTCCTTATCAGGATAGATAACCTCAATCAACGTGTTTAAATCCAAATGGGCAGGCAGCGGTTTATTGACAATGATCGCGTGCGTCAAGGGGTCTGCGTTAAAGGCGCGGATATCGGCAAGAACTTCAGATTCTGTGACTGACGCGGAAAATACCTTACGTTCATAGGCAATGCCCAGCTCCCTGGCAGTGCGCTCCTGAGAAAGCGCGTAGGATGCGCCTGCCGGGTCTTCCCCGACGCTGATACTCACAAAACGCGGAACTTTTCCCGTGCCGGACTTAAGGGCCGCGATGTCCTTGATCAATTGTTCCTTGATCCGGACCGCGAGTATCTTTCCATCAAGGATTTTAGCGCTCATGCGTTGACCCTCACCATGGCGGACGCGGCATTGAACCCCGCCATCAACAATTCCACCGCCACCTCAACATCGCTCAAAAGATACGGGTTGCCTTTGGCTGTCAGAAAAGGGGTCAGTCGGATGGCTTTGTAACATAACTGACGCACCTCTTTGGGAACAGCCGCGGCTTTAAGAGCGGCGCGCTGTTTGGCTTTGGCGCTCCCCACGCGGGCGGCCACGACCGCCAGATAGGCCTTGGCATCTTCGCTGGCCAAAACCAAAAGCCGACGGCGCAGGGCCTCGCTTTGTGCCAAAACCTTTGTCATCTGTCGGTCTAAGATCCTGGGTTTGCCTTTCCTGCCGATGGAATAACGCGTGACCATGGAAATGAGCGCGGTACCCAAAGCCGCGGACAAAGCAGCCGCGGAACCGCCGCCGGGGACGGGCTCGCGGCCGGCCAGGTCATCCAAGTATCGGGCAATGGTTTTTCGGCTAAAATTCGGCATTAATGTCCTGACAAAAAACGCTCAGCGTCCAGGGCGGCCATGCATCCTGTGCCAGCAGAGGTGACGGCCTGACGGTACACCTTGTCCTGCACGTCGCCGCAGGCAAAGACGCCCTCCACGCTCGTGCGTGTCGTGCCGGGCTGTGTTTGAATGTAGCCGGCTTCGTCCACAACCACCTGGCCCTGTAAAAAAGACGTATTGGGCGCGTGGCCGATGGCGTAAAAAAGACCGCCGATGGATAACACCGACTCGGCGCCCGTGGTTGAATTTTTGACCTTAAGGCCCGTGACCACCTTGTCCCCTAAAATTTCAACAGGAAGGGTATTAAAAAGGACCTTGATCTTGGGGTTATTTTTGACGCGTTCCTGCATCACCTTGGCGGCGCGCAAAACATCGCGGCGCACGATCATCAGGACCTGGGAAGCGAACTTGGTCAAATAGGTGCTTTCTTCGACAGCCGAATCCCCGCCCCCGATGACAGCCAGGACCTTGTTACGAAAAACCGGCAAAGCCCCGTCGCAAACCGCGCAGGCGGAGATCCCCTTTTGCCACAGCCGTTGTTCCCCGGGCAAATTCATGCGCTTGGCCGCGGCGCCGGTGGAAATGATGAGCGCCCTGGTCTCATGAACGGCAGCGCCCACAAAGACCTTGAAAGGCCGTTGGGAAAGGTCCACGCGGTCCACGGTTTCGGTCAGGATGCGTGTGCCGCAATGCAAACTTTGCTCGCGCATCAGATCCATAAGCTTGGGGCCCGCAATGGCCTTGAAACCGGGATAATTTTCAACGTCGGTGGTGATGGTCAACTGCCCCCCGGCCGCAACGCCTCCGGCGAGCAGACCTTCAAACATCAAGGGCTTGAGAGCGGCCCTTGCCGCGTAGATCGCGGCTGTGTGTCCCGCGGGGCCCGAACCAACGATAATGAGGTCTTCCATCAGATGAGATAATGGTCCAATATTTTGGAGCGGGGTTTCTGTTCGGCCTTGGCCACCAGATCGCGCAGGATCTGGTCATAACGGGGCTTGGCCGTGTTTTGGTAGAACAAACCGAAATAGCGGCGTTCGGCGGCAGCGAATTTGAACGCCGCAACCAGGTCCGACGGGTCATGTTCAACGACTTCGGTCTTGGGCGCGATGCGCTTGTCCGGGGCGATGCCCTTGTCATGCTTTAAAAAAGAAAACCACGTTGATGTCTTGTGGTCAAAATTGGCCGGGTCAAAATGCGGACAGCGCTGGGAAATGTGCACGAACGCAAAGCCCGGATGGTCGAACGCCGCCTTCATCGTGGCGGTCAAATGGTCCGGGATCCAGTCCGCGGTGCTCGCGACGAATGATGCCCCCAAGCCCAAAGCCACGGTCAAAGGATCGATCGGCTGTAAGTAACTTCCCTGCGGCTGGGTGTTGGTGACATGGTCTTTGCGCGTCGTCGGGGACGTCTGGTTCTTGGTCAGGGCGTAAAGTTCATTGTCGTAGAGCAGAAACACGCATTTGAAGTTCTTGTTGATCCCATGTATGAGATGATTGCCGCCGATGCTCAAAGCATCCCCGTCACCGGCATGCACGAACAGATTCAGGTCCGGACGGGTCAGGGCCAGCCCCAGAGCCACGGTGATGGGACGGCCGTGGATCGCGTGCACGCCATAGGTATTAAAATAATTCGGGGCGCGGCCGGAACAGCCGATGCCAGACACATTGACCGTGTGAGCCGGCTGCAGCTGGCGCTCAACGATAAAACGCTTCAACCCCATGATGATGCCGAAATCCCCGCAGCCAACGCACCAGCGCGGATTTTCGGTATTCAGGTCTTTAAGGACAACTGACATAAAAGCGTCTCCTTGACTCTATTAACAATGATCTTCGGGCGTATGGGACGGCCGGTGGCCTCGGCGATCATCGGTTGAACGTCAAAAAGTGTTTCACAACGCAGCAGCATCGCCAGCGGCGAGGGCTTGAGCGCGTCGCCGTAAGCGACCTCCACGGTCACGATCTTCTTATATTTTGCAAAAATATCTTTGAGAATAAGCGGCAACGGATAAACGATGCGCATGTGCATGCCGGCCACCTTGATCCCCTCCTTTTTGCACAGGGACATGGCCTCCTCGATGGCGCCGCGGGCGGAACCCCAGCCCACCACCAGAAGATCGCCGGAATCGGGCCCGAACATCTCCGGTTTGACCAAAGCCCGGCGCACGTGATGGACCTTTTCATTGCGGATGCGATGCGAACGCTGATTGGTGCCGGAAAAATAATCCACATGGCCCTTGGCGTCCGTATTCAGACCCGTGACCCTGCGCATGCCGCCCTCGGTGCCGGGCACGGACTGTGAGAGGTGCACCATCTCAATCTCTTTAGGCAAACGGTTGATGTGAAAACGGTCCAAAATAAAATCGGGGATATCTTCGACATTGTCCATCTCAACGACCTTGGGCTTGGTGATGACCTTATAACTGTTGGCCGTCTGAAAATCGCTCATGATAAAAACCGGCAAGCGTAACTTTTCAGCCAGATACCGGGCCATGTGCGGAGCGTAAAAACAATCAATGACATTGGCAACGCTGATGACGATCTTTGTGTAATCGCCGTGACTGCCGAAGATCACCGCCGGCAGGTCCGATTGTTCGGTTTTGGTCGGCATGCCCGTTGAGGGGCCGGAACGCTGGGCATCGATCACAATAATGGGGATCTCCGCCACCTGGGCATAACCGATGAATTCCTGCTTGAGCGACAGGCCCGGACCGGACGTGCACGTGACCGCCGGAACACCGCCGTAATACGAACCGATGGCCGTGCCGATGGCCGCGATCTCATCTTCGGCCTGATGCACCATGCCGCCGTAAGACGGGAACATTTTGGCCAGCGTATGCATGATGGAGGAAGCGGGCGTGATAGGGTAACCGGAAAAAAATTTGATCCCCGCGTCAATGATACCCATGCTCAAGGCGGTATTGCCGTCAATGAGGATCTTCTCCTCCTGCCGCGGGATGCTCTCGACCTGATAAGTGAAAAAAACCTTTTCCTTGGCCAGTTGATAACCGTTATGGAAAAGGGTGATATTTTTGGCGTAGATCTCTTCGTTGAGTTTCTTACCGAATGTCTTTTGGATCTCCCGTTTGACGATCTCCTCGTCCATGTTGTAGACATAACTCAACATCCCTAAATAATACAGGTTCTGGCCCTTGCCGCCCAATTCCTTGACAATGGTCTGGGAGGGCTCATCCACATCAAAAGGAATGACGCTCAAGCCCTCTCTGGTGCAGCGTTTGAGCACCATCTCATAAGAGTCGGGGTTGGCCTCGCGGTCGCCCATGTCCAAAAGGATGCGGCAATTGGAATTGTATTCCTTATCGTCGAGACGCGTATCAAGGACCATCTCATGGGAAGCCAGAATGAAATCGGTGTCATTGCCGATATTGGTGATGTCAAAATCCGCCAGGCGGATGATGACGCCGGAGAGCGCCGGGCGGGTCCTGGCCGGAGGGCTGATCTCGGCCGGGATCATGGGCTCAACGTAGACGTATTTGCCCATGCCCACAAAGGCCTGCAAAAGGATGTCCCCGGCTTTCTGCGCGCCGAAACCGGCATCCATTAAAAGCTCAAAGCGTGTGACCGAACGTTTCTCCACCGACATATCAACCTCTTATTATTATCCTTATATATAACATTACCAACGGGTTTGACAAGGAGAAAAGCAAAAACCTAGGCCTTTAATGCGGGTCTTAGATCCTTTAATCCCTTGATAACGACTTTGGCGTCATCCCCGCCAAAATCATCATTTTTGATTTTATCATTTTTGATCAAATCGTCAATAGCCAGGTCCGATTTGATCTCAAAACCGGCATCCTTGATCATGCGCAAAGTACGGCCATTGGATGCCCCTTTGGAATTCAAATACCCCTGCAAGAATAAAGAATTGGCCGGATATAAGGCCATGACTTCCATGCTGCGCAAATGCCCTTCCCGTCCGGCGGCGACGCGGATTTCCGCTTTGGGATTCAAAAACCTGAACAGGCACAAAACGCGCAAGACGAATTGCGGGGTCAAATTTTTGGGTTCGGACAACAAATTGCCCTCGATGGGGACCAAAAGATTGACCGGAATGGACGCGGCCTTAAGCGTCCGCAGGCGTTTGGCCACTTCAATGATGTCCTTATGCTCCTCGCCCATGCCCACGATCATGCCGGAACACAATTCTATGCCTGCCTGGCGCGCGGCCAAAAGGGTGTTGATCCGGTCGGCAAAGGTGTGCGTCGTGCAAATGTTTGGATAATGCGATTCAGAAGTGTTGAGATTATGATTGAGCCGGTCTAAACCCGCCTGTTTTAAGGAAACCGCGGCCTCGGGCGTCACAAAACCGGTGGACACACAAATTTCTTTATTTGGAAATTCCGATTTGATGCTGGTGATAAGCTTTGTCAGGCGCTGGACCCTTGACGGCGAAGCCCCGCGTCCGGCGAAAACCATGCAATAACGGTAGGCGCCTTTGGAATAGGCCTGACGGGCTTCTTCCAGCATTTCCTCGTCGGATTTAAGGCCGTATTCCTCGATGTCCGCCTTGGATGTTTTGGCTTGGGCGCAATAGTGACAATCCTCGGGGCAATGGCCGTTCTGGGCATTGTTGATGATATGGACGACCACCTCTTTGCCGCGAAAGGTCTTGCGCACCTCATACGCGGCATCTAAAAGAGGCAAAATTTCAAGGGCTTCGTCCCCCAAAATGCGGCCGCATAAGGCGTCGCTCAATTCTTCGCCAGCCATGCTTTGCCGGGCTAGATCAATATAAAAAGACCTGTTCATAAGCTGATTTCTCTTAAGAGCATCTATCCCGAGAGCGAAGAGGCAATTTCTTTTCGCCACTGATTGAAAAATGACAGCAATTCTTCTGCTTTTAAAGGATCAAAAACCAACGATAAATCATAATCTTTCTGCTGATATAATTTCAAACGTTCAAACGCTACCCCCAGCCAATACAGATCAAACCCAGGGTCTTTTTGTTTGGCATAATCGACCATCTGGGCCTTGGAGAATTTCCCCATTTTGATCAAATAATAAACGTCAATAAAATCCCTCAACGCCGCGCGGCCGAAGAGGGCCAGCAATTTATTAGCGGCAATGTCTGTTAGGCTATGCACATGAAGACCCGGATAATCGGAAAATTGACACCACGGTTGAAGATAAAAAGGAGCATCCAGTGCCAGGTGAATGACGACCTCATCGCCGGGCAAGGAAACTTTTAATTCCGCAAAAGACTTAAATTCCCGGTGTATGGCAACCCCGTATCCATCTGACTTCAAGTCCTTCTCCAACAAACGGCCAAAAGGCATGATAAAATTTTCTTTGTCCGTAAAAAAATCCAGATCTTCGCTTCTACGGTGCTTTAAATAAAATAATGACAGCGCAGTGCCGCCCGTAAAACAAAAAGGTCCGGCATCTTTAAGGCCACCGATTTTCTTTAAAATATTATTTTGAAACGGTGTGATGATCTGCAAAGAAATCCTCCCAAAACATTCTCACTTCAGCGGGAATATACCGCTTGAGATCGTCAAATACCTGGCGTATGCCGTCAACGCCGATGTCTTTGAGGAGCCCGCGAATGTCCGCCTCATGGCCGCGCGAAAGTACCTGTTGCACATAGATCTGCCGCGTTGACGGGCAATCAAGGTCGAACTGCGCGTCCCGTTTCAAGAACCAAAATAAACTTTGTTTTAATTTTTTAAGCACCATAAAGGAATTATATCACAGCGGATGATCGGTTTGCGCGGTTTTCTTTAATTCGTCAAGTTTTACCGGGCCAGATCAATATAAAAAGACCTGTTCATATAAGTCTACTTAGCCAATTCTTTTAAAGTTTCACCATGACGCTGATTAACCCTAACAGCCGCTTGTCGATAAAACTCAGTTAGTTCCTTACGAGACATATTCTTGGTTTTACGCTGCAATTTGTCACGGATGTCCCGCGCCATTTTAACAGCATCAAATCTTTTCTTCATAATTAGTCACCTCATGCATTCTTGAAACTTGCATATTTAAATTATATCATCAAATATGCTGCTCTTGATAATTTAATTCACGATCCCCAGGAATTCGGGCAGGTTGTTGAGGGGCTGGATGTTGATGATGACCGGCACAAAGCCCGAGGCGTTTTGCAATTGCTGAAGGATGGCGGGGTCGATGTGAAACTTAATTTGCCCTCCGGAATTACTAGTTTGCAAATATAAATTGGCGGGGGTTAGGTCGATACCGCCTGTATTACTAACCGTGGCCTTATCATCGCCTAATTGAGCATTGTCAATGTCAGAGTCTTTTAAAAATTTCTTGAATTCTTCCACCATCCCATTAATCTTTGTTTCTAAATCATTAGGGGTTCCGCTATTATCCAAATCAAAAACCCTAATATCCTTTCGTTCCCTATATGATTGAACAAGTGATGTTCTAACATCCTCACGCTCTACAAGTCTCTCATCAAACCTCTCACCTAAATCTTTTTCTTTGCCCTCTCCCGGCCGATACCCTCTATCGATAAATCTTTTTCTTGCTGTTTCATTTTCAATATTAACGTTAATTACCCCTTTTATATAAAATCCTTCTTCCTCTAAAACTTTTTCCAGCCCTTTATGTCTTTCAAGAGATATTGGACTTAGATCTAAAATAAATCCCTTCGCGTAAAGTGATGGATTTGCTTTTAAAACCTCAAGCAACCTTTTAGATCCTTGACGCTGATCCTTCTCAAGGCCTGACAATAGTTCTCCTAAAGAAATATGAGGAATTCCTAATTTATTAAACAACGTAAGACCTACCATACCCTTACCAGAAGCAGGTATACCCATCAACAAGACTACCGGAGCCCCTACCGCCATCGCCCGGTCTGTTTCGGGCTTCGGCGCAGACGCCAGGCCGGCGTCCGGGGCCATGGCCTGGTCTCCCTGTCCATGTTTTTCGGCTAATTGGGCGTTGTCCCTTTTCTCTGTATGACCTCGGGAAAGATCAAAATCTGGCCGCAATTTATATAATTTAGAAATATCGATCCAAAAATTACCAAAATATACCTCATTATGATATTTATTAAAATAAGGTCTAAAAGTCTTCATATAAAATTTGATTGCGTCCTCAGTAAAAGCTGTCCATGTCATCTGTTGTACGCCTTCTTTATGAAGTCCGGCGATGATATGTTTCATGAGCCAGGTGCCCATCCTTAAGTTTGGTTTATTTTGATATTGTCTATCAACGGCAATGGCCACAAGCATCGCTTTTCTAGGTTTCTTTGGAATTCTCTCCGCCTCTGCAAAACCTAGTATCTGACCACTGCTGTCTATCGCAAACATAAACCTGTGTCCCTTACTATTAAGTTGATGCTGGAATTGCTGACGGTCTGTATCAACAAGTTCTTGATCTTTCTCATCATAAGGAGCTATGAGCCTGTTCAGTTCAACCAAACGACCCAAAATTTCCTCTTTTTTCTTAGGCTCAGCTGCGGCAAAAAACTCTCGCCCGTCAATAATCTTGGCCCCAGCCGCGATCACTTGATCTGTTTCGTGGTCCGGTGCAGGATTCTGATTGGTATCCGCCCCCATCGCCCGGTCTTGACGCGGGGTGGTGGCCATGGCAAAATCATTTTCACCTCTAAGCCGCTCGGCCTCGCCGTAGTAAATAGAATCATATACTTGGCTGTATCCAAAGGCTTCGTCCCTTACCACCAGCGCATATTCATGCGGTGGAATGTTCCATATGTCATGCGACGCAGGACTATCCCATCCACCTAGCTTTCTGTCTGAAACAACGCGTGCCTTATTGTTCTTGGCAGAAGTAAGGGTAACACTCCTGACCAATATTTTTTGTTCCAACTCTTCTTGACGAGTTTCGGTACGCGCAGGAACATCCCACATATCGTAGGCGCCCTTGATAAATAACGTTTGAAAAGACAGGCGGGAAATAAATTTTTTATACGCGTCAAATGATTCCCGTCTTTCTTTTAAAAACCGGACCAAGGCACGGGCATCTTGGGCAGGCAATATTTTTGACAATCCTTGAGGGACTTGATCGCCCAGGGTCAACATTTTTTCCAAGATCACACTGTTTTGATCTATCAATTTCTCTTGTTGAAGGGCCGTCTTTAAATCCTTCCAGTTGTCGACTGAAAATCCTTCAATATAGGGGGCCAATACCTGTCCCGAGTACACATCCCTTTGAATATACCAAAAGCGTTTTAATACCGGCTTTCCTGTCTTCTCATCGGCAACTTCAAACTCCACCACGGCATTTGTTTTCGCCCCATCCGTGATACTGCTAACGTGTTGTTCATTAAGAAAATTGATGTTCCCTTCTTGGTCGAGGTCAAAATAGGAAATTTGCCTGATCTTCCCATGCAAAAATGCCATGATCCGTGCGATGGCCAAGGGACCCATGCCGCTGATGCCCGTCTGATCTTTAAGTTGATCCCAGTCCGAAGGAGAATCATAACGCAGAGAAGTCAATTCTGCCCTGACAATGTTTATCGGTTGTGCGAATAATTCTTTGATGTCCTCCCACGTTCCAAAACCTTCCCTTCCCATTGAAACAATGTCCGTCGATCCTCCGACCATGGTCAACGGTGTGGCAGGATCAAAACCTCCGAAAGGACAATAGACAACATCTCCCTTTAATTCCATCTGTTGACCCCATTCACGAAGCTTCGAAGCATATTTGTCATATACGAATGAACTTCTCAATTTTTCAAGCTGTGCCAATATTTTCTTATCTGTGCGGCCACGTTCAATGGCCTGGCTGACCGCGGGTATGTTCAATACGTTAAAACCGCCGATAGGCAAGGTCGTCAGGTCGATGTTACCCTGCGCTTGCGCTATCATCGCGTGGTCTGTTTCGGGATCCGGCGCAGGCGCGTGGCCGGCGTCCGCCGCCATCGCCTCATCCGCCATATGTAAATTAACAAGCGTCCTAACGCTTCCTGCTTGAGAATTCTCAAAAAGAACATCTCCCCCGAAAAGACTGCGGGCGTTCAATCTAGCATCCCATAAACCCAATCCAGCCCCACTGACCATTTCATCTTCATCAAATGAATCATCAATGGACCTATATTTCGTACTTAGTCCACGAATAAACAACAATCCCTGTATTCCAAATTTACTAACAAATCCATCAATTATTTCATTGATCTTTTCTTTTGATCTCCAATCAATTCTCTCAAAATCAATCCTACCATAGGTTGAATGGTCTTCTAAAGACACTTTTAGCGGCCCAGGACGACTGACAGCCAGTTCACCTGTCTTTGTATCTCTATACAAACTCCAGCGTTCCCCTGCATTGAACAATCTTTGTCGTAATTCTGTGAAATCAATCCGCCCCTTATTCTCAATAGAAATATTTATATTCTTTCCAGACAATGAAATTTGAACCTTAATTGGATTTGAATGCGAGGGCGATGCGTCATAAGCATTGATCAACAGCTCCCTAAAAACACTTTTCAGTTTTCTAGATTCGTAACGTCCCCGAGATCCTTCTCCGTTTTTCTCATATAATGGAGTATCTTTTATGGTCCCAACCCTTACAACCTGATTGACCTCGTCACCCACGTCAACCAGACCTACAATACCCGGAGCACGCTTCGAATCAAGATCACGGATCACTTCCCGTAACAAACTTCCGACATCCATTGGAAATTTGTTAACGAACTTTTTAACTCCCTTTGCCGTCATCGCCCGGTCTTGGCTTAATTGGGCGTTGTCCCCTTTTGCGCCTGGTAACGGCCGCCATATGGTTATTTTACTCGAGCTATAGAGATAGAGCTCTTTGAAGGATGTCTTAGCTGATCTAACAAAATACCTTTCCTTAACAGCCTCCATTTCATTTGTAGTGCTATGTGCATTTGTTTCTACTAAATACCCTCTCGCTGAAGTTCGTCTATGCATCGCTTCCCAGAATCTTTCATTATCGGCTAACGTACCGCTATATCCTGGATAATTGACATAAATTACGTCGAATATTCTCTTGTAATCAAAAATATTACGAATTAAGAATTTGATCTCTATAACTCTGCCGTTCATCCAAGGTGCACTCTTAATATTCTTCTCGAAGGCTATCTGAAGCCGCAGTTCCTTACTTGGAGCTGAAACAATCTTCACGGAAGTTTTGCTTTGATCAATAATGGCCTCTTTACGATATTGAAATTGAGCTAATTTTCTTTTCATTTGGCGTTGTAACAATGGCAGGTCTTTGGATCCATAATAACGATATGCTGAAGAAGCGTTTGGACCGTCATCTTCCCATGGTTTAAAATAAGTTGCTAAATTCATTTCATCCGGATCTAAAAAATCGACATACACCAATTTCGTAAGCTTCGGAAACAATTTCGCCAACGGAACAATGCTTTTTAAATCCAGTTCACTGGCAGGATAATAGACCGGCCCTTCAAAATTAGCGAAAAACTTTCCATCCATAATATTTTTCGGATGGGCCGCCATCGCCCGGTCTGTTACGGGATTCGGCACGAGTTCCAGGCCGGCGTTCGCGGACATGGCCAAATCTGCGGACACATTCATTAAATCCTCTGTGTTTAATTGTTTTGCATCAATCGTTGTTACTGTTTGCAAAACCAGTTGGGCAAAATCTGTGGCATTAATACCGCCCGAAAAATACTTCCTTGGAATGATTTGTTGCGTTATGGGGTCCTGCTCTTCTTTGATGTAGTTGTAGACGCCTTTTTTGAAGGCCTTGAGGTATTGCTGGTAGATGGCTTCAACGTCGTTAGAAGGGTTTCCCTGGGGTGCTTTCGCATTCAATGCTTGAGAGGTTGGCAATGTGCTTGGGGACACGTTGCGGTCTCCCGCTAACGCGGGAGCTTGCGCAACATGTCCCCTGGTAGGCATAGGGTTAATGACGCTGTCATGATATTCCGTTCCTTTGATCTTATTCTTATCCGCATAGACCTGAGAGAGGATGCTGTCCTTGATCTTCTTCTTGTACCAAGTGGCAAGGATAAGGGAGTTGTAGACCTGACGGAGTTGGGCGAAGTTCTTGTTCTCGTTGACTTCCTTGGTCAGGGCTGGGATTACTATTTCACGGACGATTTGACTGCCT
>JAUSEK010000015.1 GCA_030650275.1 Candidatus Omnitrophota bacterium
CATTGGTCTGCTGCGGCGGCAATTGGGCTTCAAGATAACGCAGCCGCCCTTCGTCCTGCATCAGCAACGCGGATTGGGCCGGATGCGTTTCCTTGATCTCCTGCGCGTAAGAACCGACCGCGGCGGCGGAGATGGGCAACGGCATATGCGCTGGCAGGTGGCTGCGTAAAGATCGGACGATAGCGGCAAAATAATCCGCCCTGTTTTCTATTTCCTTTAGTTCCAATAAAGGCAGGGCTGTCAATTCTTCCCGGGGCAAATGGCCCATTAAAGCCCGGCGGATCCTGGTGGAAGATATTCTATTGAATTCTTCGGGCGCGTCGATTTCCAAGATCTCAAAAGTGATCTGCCTGACCATATCTGCCTCTTCCTCCATATAAGGCAGATCGGCCCTTTTCATGAACAAAACTTCAACGGCCTGCCCATGGTGGGTGAGATAAATATGCTCTCTATGCGTGGCCAGGTCAAATTTGCCTATCGTGTCCAGCGAAGTTTTCCCGTTTTCGTCCATCTTGGGACGCTGTATGCCGTCTTCTCCCGTTTCCGGAACATAATAATGTTTGTGGTCATCCCCCACCAGATAGACAACGGTCAACGGTATTTCTTTGTTCAGGCGCAAGATGTTCCAAACATCTGTCTCGGCGTCATGGGACGTGCCGCGGGATATGCCGGAATAAACCAGCAATCCGCCGAAGATCTCTTTCAGCAAAATTTCCGCCACCTCATGGCGGTCTTTTTCCGTCTGTGACAAATTCGATTTTCGTTTACTGTGGCCGGCGATGACAAAGAAAACTTTAGATAATCTGTGTTCCGCCATAGCCCGTAAAGGCGTTAATAAATGGGGCCAGTGCAGGGGTTCACCGGCCGTGCCCAACATGCCAACACGGTTGGGCGCCGCTGACATATGTTCGCCGTGTGTAAATAAAGGGTCTTGTTCGCTGCCCCGGACATGCGCCCTGGGGTTAATTTCCCTGTTCATGACGCGCACGGCGATCCAGACCAGGGATCCCCAGGCATGGTCTAAAATTTGCCTGGCGAGCTTTTCATCGCGGTGCTCTTTGGGCAGGTTGTCCTTAATATTCTGCATGATCTGTTCAATGCTGACATCCAACATACCAATGACTTCATCGGTCAAATATTGTTTGGCGTATTCATATTCCGCCCATCTGTTCTGATGATGCGTGCCGCCGTTCAATTCATGTATGAACACACGTGTGAGCATGTTCATGGGATTACCTGACTTGTGGATGTGGTCGAGGAAGGCCTGTTCAATATAAACGGTCTTTTCTGCGGGGACATACGTGGCGCCAAACGTAATCTTGCCCGTTTCAATGATCATAACCTGCGGCGGCGCGCGGCTTGCCTCGACGCGGCCTATGGACTTCAGATACGCCAGCGCTTCCTGGGCCTGCGGGAACTGCTGCGTGGCCGGCGTCATTGGGACACCTAGCGCCCTGTATTCCGCCAACTGCGCGGCGGTTGCTTCAGGGCTCAAGCCCGTATAGCCACCGTCTTTCTTTGGATCGCCTGCCCGTTTCTTGTTCCAGGACCGTTCAAGTTCTTCCGGCGTCAACTCTTCGTGTACCCGCTGAGAAAACCACTGCGCGATCTCTTTGTTCGTCAACGTCTCAATGGAGTCTTTGTGATCACTAAGAATTCCCCCATCATCTCCGTAGGGCCGCTCCCGCAAAAATTCGAGGGCCGTCGCCCTATTCCTCGTTAGCTCACCGGGATCAAACAATCTCACCCGCGGCGTTTCGCTCCCGAGATTTTCCACGCCCCAATTGACGGTCAATGAAAATGTCTGATCAAACACACCATAGGCCCAGAACTCTTCTTTGATCGTACGAAGGGCTTGAATGAGGACTGCCTTAACCTGTTCAACAGATCCCTCGTGAAAGAGCCGATGAACAATAACGCCAAGCGTTTCCGAGGCCTTCCATTGGAGATCGGCGTGCTGGGCTGTCCGCTGTTGTGAGCGTCCATCAGGCCCCATAACGGAATAGGCCACATTGGTCACGGCAATCAATGGATAAATGGCCTGGGAACTACTCAGTGACTCCTGCACCACGCGCGGACCCTCGATTTTTCCGCGATCTACCCTATCCACCCACGCCTCAAATTTCTCGGTAGGCATTGAGGTGCCGCCCCAGCTCCGTTGCCCCTCCCTATCTCCCCACAAAATCTCTCTGGTCTGCTCCCGCGTCATCGGTATACGAAGCACAAAAGGCCAATCGGGATGCGTATAGATATTCCATTGAGCCCCCTTATCGACATGCGATAACGGCGGCGCCTCAGCAATGATCTGGCGCGCCTCATCCTCAGTTTTCGGCATTGCGGCAACAACGTCGGCGCCGCGTTCTTTAACGCGCAAGACTAGCTCGCGTTTTGTATTTTCTTCATCAGGCGTGGGTAAAGAACGCACGGGGTCGTACTCAGAGGACGGCTGCCAATCCCAATCGGATAAATATTGAGCATGTTCATGCATCCGCCTGGAAATGATCCGGATCTGCTCTGCAGTAAAGGCCTGCGTGGGCATAGGCCCAAAGGTGAAATACGCGCCACCGGGAACCTGGGGTGCGCCCGAAGCCGCTTGAATAAAATCGCGCTCAGCGCCTTCCTGCTCGCCTAACCATGAAAACACTCCTTGATACACCCCACGTTTTCTAATACCCACAACGATCTCGATCGTTCCATCCGCATGGACACGGCTGATCAATGGTGGGGAAAGATCTGCGTCATACAAAGATCCCAAATCGTGATGGACCGCATCCGCGACCTTTCGCCAGTCACGGCCGCGATACAATCGCGCGCGAGCATCCCAACCGGAAATTTCACCCCACTCGACATCCTGACCAGGTCGGTGGACATCAGTAAATCCAATCTTCCCGGCATCCAAACTCGTAAAGACAGGGGCCACCAAGGGGCCGCTCTGTGTGTGATAATGCCCGCCCTGGCTCGCGCCGCTGTCAACGGCATTGGCCCAGTGCTGGTATTTCGGCCCACGGGCCGCCGTAAAGAGAATAAAATCATACAGCCTCGCCTTATCGCGAAAATTCAATGAAACGCGGTCTTTTGAAACGACCATGATGTGCCCATCATAAAACTCACCGATAACGGTCGTCAGCCAATATTCACCGGCCTCTCCCACCAGCTCGCCAATGATCTGGAACGAACGCCGCGTGCCGAAATCACACATCGGGCATTGCTGATCAGGATGTTCTTGATCCACCTTGAGCATCTGTACTTTAGGAGCATCTTTCAAAACGTTTTGAGCGGCCCTTTGTCCTGCTGTGCCGGCCGCAAGGATCCCCTGTGCGCTGCGTCCCGGATTAAACGAAAGTACGCGACTGATGCCATCTTCTCCGACCAGGGTGATATGATTGCCCGTATCGGACTTATAAATCGCCTCGCCGTCGGGGGAAACATTACCAATGGTCCGCTCGTAGCCTTTTCTAATTGTCTCTTCCGCAAAACCGATATTCCCTTCGGCATCGGCTAAATCAATTGATATGCGATTGACCTGAATTTCCAAGATCGCGCGCTCATCCGCATCAGGATCAGCGGCATGCTCATCTTCGTGTTCGTTGATAAACGCCCATGTGTCGGCAGGGACTTCGCCGGGGCGGACATTGATGACGATGCGTCTTTGCGGCGGGTCATAATACGCCACCAAATGGTCCTGCGGCGGGGCATTGGGGTGCTGGGTGCGCAATTCCGCTTCCTTCCTTGCGAGGACCCCGGCGTGACGGCGCAGCATTTCTGCCGCGGATGGATTGGTAAGTTCTATCTCCTTCGCATAAGCATAAACAACAGCGGACGTGATCGGTTTAGGTCCATCGGCAGCCTCTACGCCAGCCGTGCCGGGAAGGGCGCGGGTGGGGTCTTTTTTATGTCCGTAGTAGCTATGTCTCTGGGCAAATCTATGCCAGTTGCCCGGCAAGAACGACGCATCCAGTGTCTCCCGGTAATAGCTGGAAGACACATCCAGATCGATCCACGGATTCTGGATCAAATGCATATCGAGCTTCACCCGCTCATCCGCCGAGAGATCTCCTGCGCTAACCATCCGCCGCTGGATCTCACCGCGGATCGACAGGATCCCTTTAAGGACTGTCCTACTGCCTGCTCCATTCGCCACCAGCGGTATCTTGTTTATCTCCACAGCATCTCTGGCCTGAGCTGCGGCCGCTTCTTCATCTCCGCCCGCCTTCCTGGCATCTTTTCTCGCGCTCTGCTCCGCTTTTGCCTTCTCACGCTCTATGTACTCATGCCGTCTCTGTAACTGCCCCGGGTCCAACTCCACATCCTGTAACCCCACAAACTCCCCATACAGCGCTCGCTGCATCCATCCATCTATGATCTGATGCATCCCATGGTTGATCGCATCTTTATACACATCCATTTTCCCTAAATGTTGCGCTGTATAATGCCTTACTCTTTTTTCTTCTTCCGTACTTAACAAATACACTATTTCTACCCTGCGGCCGGTATTTAACTCCAGCAACCGGAGCATCTCTTCGAATCCTTCTATCTCACTATCCTCTTCACTGCCTAAATCTGTATACCTTAAGATCGGGAAGGTATCGCGGAACGTCTCTTGCGCCAATCTGTGTCTGTCCGCCGATGGGACCTGTGCGTCCGCGCTCACCTTCTTGTAGTCGATCTTCCCCTGGATCCTCATGACCACAAAATCCAGGCCCAACACATACGCTGACATCAATGCGATCAGCGGATGGCCCCAGACCAGCGGATTCGCTGTGATCGGCAAATATCCTACCCGCAATGGCCTGCTTCTTAACTCATAGAGCCGCTCGTCTTGCACGTCTGTCCCATACTTCATCGTTCTAAACTTGACAAACGGCTCCGTCTTGCCTTCTCTGGCCTTTTGTGCCAAACCTTTTAGCGCCATTTCCATCGCTATATACAACCGTGGAACGAAGTGCTTGGATGTCCAATCTGTTCGCCCGGGGTTCTCTTCATAGAGACGCCTGATCTCTTTGACTTGTTCCCTTAGGCCATTCGTCCCTGATTCAATCTCACCGCGGATATGTGCCCACACCGACTCCACCGCTCTCGCGGCCTCTTCCTGCCGATGTTCCAAATTCAAACTGATGTCCACACGCCCATTGCCAAACGGCAAGTCTGCCCATTCCCAAATACCATCAGTCACAAAGATAAACGTATATTGGAAGCCTTTGTTGACTTTAACTGTGGTCTCATAAATCAACTGTCCATTTCTCTCCCTTACAAACTTAAGCGGCCCACCCTCCTGCCTCCAATTCTGTTGATCCTGGTCTTTATTCGTATACAGCATCACTTCTCCCCGGAAGGTCTTCGCATACGTGACCGCCCTTAATACCACTTCATCCCCGGACAGGGCCTGTTTGTGCACTTCATCGATATATCCTCGCCTTAACCGACGGCCGATCTCCTGTTGCCGGGAAGTGTTTTCTCCCTCACTAAGGTTGAATTCAGGGTACGCGCCAATCTCATGACCGAGGCTCAAAACCTGTTCTTCGAGGGTGTTGTAATCGGGATAGTTATTGCTGATGATGAGGTATTGCTGACCGTTGCGGGTGACAATGGTGGCTAAGAACCCTTTCACGGGACCGGCGCGGACCAGGCCGGCTATGGCCATCTGTCTTAAACATTCGGCCATATGCGCGGCACCGATGGCTTCCAAAGCCCGGATCGCCAGTTTCACCGCAGCGCTGTTCTCATCCAAAACTGCGAAAGTATTGATGTCGTGCCGGCTCATTTCGAGGTCGACTTCCTCCTGGCTCAACAGCTCTGTGTCCGGTAAACGGCGGGTGGGGTCGCCGGTAGTATTGGCAGCATCAACGGCAACACTTTTTATGGTCCTGACGATATCTCTGTGACTAAACACCATCCTCATGGTGCTGTTGCCGCCCGCTGCATGGGCCAATTCGTCCACACTTGCCGCCTTGATCTCCGCCACCAAATTCCCGTCCACAACACCCATATCTGTCATCTTCCTGATGATACCGTCAGCATTCTCTTCCACCTGCACGATGTAAACATCCACACTTTCACGCACAATACCCTGATGCTCATGCGAATACCGGTATATGTCATCTACAAATCCATCCATATGCCCTGGTATTCCTTCCTTAAGATGCGTCCCGGCCGAGATTGTGTTGTTTTCAAGCCACATATCGATCCCTAAGGACCTTGCCAGAATTCCGGGATCTGTCCCGCGCGCGCTGAAGAATGTGCGGCGCCCCTTGGCTGTTGCGGTGCCCTGGCCCCGAATATAATGGATCAGATGTCCTTCCTTGGACACGATCACGAAAACCACCCTCTGCTCCCAAGATCCTTGAGGAGCCAATGCTGCCGCGGATGGATCCGCGGATGCTGTGCTGGGCAAGGCAGGGGTGTGGGCGATGACCGATTGTGCAGCCGGCTTCTTGCTCCCCCACATCTCATGCTCAATCGCATATTTATACCAACGGGAAGGCAATAAGGCACTTGCTGCCGGGTGGCCCTCTTTTAACTTCTCCCGCAACAAGGTCGAGGAGATGTTTAAGTCCACATCCGGACCTTTGATCAAAAACATCGGGATGTCAGAGGTCGCATAAGCACTACCCATATCCTCCCGCGTAGCCTTGACCGCGCTGTGGATCGTATCGATCCCTTTTAATGTCTTCGGTCTGCCGCTCCCATTGGTCAGCGGTATCCCTGCCTTAGCGTCATGCTCAGCTTTTTGAACAGCTTCCTCTATTTGTACCGGTTCAAGACCAGATTTCTCTGCCTTTGCTTTGGCCTTTGCTTTTTCTGTAGCAATATACGCGCTTCTTTTTGCCAGCTGATCAGCAGTCAACGTCACATCTGTTAATTCCACGAATTCCCCATACAAGCCTCTTTGGATCCAGCCCATGGAGATCCGATGCCGCTTGCTATCAAACCGATGTAAATTCTTGCTCAACATCTCATAATGCAGGCGTATGTAATGCTCCACCCTTACTTCTGTCTCGGTGCTGAGCAAATACACAATATGCAGCCTGCGGTATTTGTTCATCGCAAGAAGATTAAACATCTCTTCAAAGCCTTCCACCACTCTTTCTTTTTGCGTCCTAGGATCAATGGGCAGATCTTCACTGCCCAAACTCGTATAACTAAATACCGGCCGCAACCCTTCCCTGATATCCTCTTGCAACAGCCTATGCCGGTCTTTCTTGGGCGCCAAGTCCTCCGGGGCCATCGGCTTATGAATCGCTCCCTGACCGCGTTTGACCAATCTATCCGCCATTACCTGATTACCGCTGGCCAACAACACCCACGGGTGACCATATACTTCAGGGTTAGCCGTAAGAGGAAAATACGCCACTGTCGCTTCTTTGAGCGGTACGAGCATAAAGAACATCTTAGTCAACCACTCAACCAGCCAGTTGCGCTTGATCAAACTCACCGGTGCAAACACGTTGATCTTCCCTTCCCTGGCCAAGCGCGCGCGTTGTTCTATGCCTTCCTGGAACACCCTAAAAAGATTCTCGGACACTATGCGCACTTCACTGCCTTCCGGCTCCTGCATGGCCGCCTCATAACCCGGCCTCATGTCTTCTTCTATGTACCGGGCTACGCGGTTGATCCTTTGCTCCTGCATGATCCGATAGGATTCCCTCACAGCGCCGCGGATGCCTAACTCCGTCATCTGCTTGAATTTTAAAATGAATCGCACGCCGGCACCGACCCAGTCCGTGCGGGCTTCCAGCCGATGCTCGTATTGAGCAAACAGATGTTCTTCGTGCAGATTCTGATCGTGGGTGCCGTTGTTGCTTTCGTGAACAAGAGTGTAACTAAAGAAAGAATTGTCGTTAATGGCGATCAGAATATACTCTAAACCATTGACCCGGACATGCGCCCCGTAGGCTGTTCCCATGGAACCCGCACGCACACGGCCGGCTTGCATTAAGGCGCGCAACTTATCGGCTTTGTCTTTCTGTCCGGCAGCCTGATGATACAACAATACCTTTTGCGCGTCTTCCATCTGCTCATACACCGCCTTCCAACCATGTCCGTGGATCGTGTTGCTTTCGATCAAGTGACGCGCTTCCGCTTCCACTTCACCAGCTGTATGGCCGGGACGGGGTTTGGCAGGATCGTTCGTTGTAGACGGCTGCCAGGTCCAATCGGATCTTTCACGCATTATTCTCTTAAAGTTTTCCGCAATGGTCTGTTCCTGCTCTGCTGTCAACGGCCTCTTTTCTCCAAAGGCAAACGGCAGGCCGCCCAGGGAATTTGCCCAACCCGCGGCCCCCATCAAGAGGTCCGACTCTTCCAAAAGGTGATAAACTCCACGACCAAACTGCGGGATGGTCGGCTGGATCGCCATCTCAAAGGTGCCGTCCTCGTGAATGCGCGCCACGATCAATGCCGTAAGACCGTGGCGATACATGTCCAAAATGTCCTGATGGGCCTTAAAGACGATCGCTTCCAGATCTTTTCCGAGATAAAAAAGCGCTCTGGCCGGCCAGCCGTTCAATTCGCCATAAACCATATCTTGACCGGCCGCTCCGGTCCGACGGAAGGTGACAAGGCCGGAATCAATGGCTCTCCAGAGCGGATTCCTCATCGGAGCTGAATGAGTATGCCAATGCCCTCCCTGGCTGGCCCCACCGCCCTGACCATTGGCCCAGGATTCGAACTCTTTACCGCGGGCGGCAGTAAACAACAAAAAGTCGCGCAGTCTATCAGCATCATCAAAAGTCAGGGCAACTCTGTCCTTGGCCAGCAGCATGATATGTCCCCGGGCCCACTCGCCGATCACCGTCGTTATGAAATATTCATGGCCTGTACCGCCCTTGGCAGGACCGATGACCTGAAAATTTCTGCGCACATTAAAATCACACATGGGGCAATCTGTGTCCGGATGAGGAACATTGACCCTCACCCGCGACGCACCGGCATCTGCGGACTCCAGCGCTCTTATTTTCTGGGCTTCTGCATTTTTAGCCAGCGCTGCGGCTTCATGCGCCGGTGTGGCATAGCGGACCAGGATGCCGGTCGGTGTGCGGTGAGGATGGAAGACAAGGACCAGCGGAATGCCGTCTTCAGTCCTGATATCAACTTCATTGCTATGATCGAACCGATGGATCATTTCACCATCGGGGCCCATCTGCTCTGCGGCTGTTTCATAGCCCCTTTGGATCTCCGCGTCGGCAAAACCGACATTGTGTCTGGCGCGGGCCAGATCAATTGATGTCTGACGGCGATCACTTTCAACCGCGGGCGGCTGCCAATCCCAATCGGAAGCGTTGCGCATCATTTGTTCGAACCGGTCCGCCACGATCCGGCGTTGTGTTCCATCCAATTCCTGGGCAGGACCAAAAGCATACGCCACACCACCCGGGATCCGGGAAGATCCGTTGCGGGTGGATATCAATTCCGGACCAAGCGGCTGCTCAAGCAGGTATGTTACACCGGACATGGCACCCAATTTTCTTGGACCGATCACCAGTTCATAAGTCCCATCATTCAATACACGGGCATTGATGGCGGGGGTGCTATTATGATTATATAGATCTCGTAGATCTCTACTTGCAACCTGGACCAATTTTTGGACATTTTTACCTCTGTATATCCTCACTCTCGCCGGCCATCCCTCCATCTCACCGAACACCACATCGGATCCGAAAAATCCAGGATTCACAATAGTGACCTTACCGCTATCAATGGCCTTCCAAAGCGGAGAACGGAGCGCGGCGGAATGAAAATGCAGATGCTTGCCTTGTCTGGCGCCGCCCCCTGGGGCATTGGCCCAAGTTTCATGATCGCTGCCGCGTGCCGCGGTAAAGAGCAGCAAATCGCGCAATCTATCGGCATCAACGAACACCTGGGTGACTTTATTCTTGGCAACAGCCATGACCATCTCACGGCCATATTCACCGATAACTGTGGAAATAACGTACTCATACCCCACCGGGCCGACCGCGCGGTCCATGATCTGCCAAGGTTGTTTCGCATCAAAATTACACAACGAACAATCAGTGTCGGAATGGAGCATGTCAACCGTTGTTGGTTCAGGCTGCCCATTACCTGCCAATGTCCGGCCCGGCAGGAAGGACAGCACGAACCGGACGCCATTTGTAGAAACAATTTCCACATCAGTGGAGGCATCATATGGATGGATGTTTGTTCCATCCGCGCCCTCTCTGGCCGCGGCGCGATCATAGCCATTGCGAATTCTCGCGGCAGCAAATCCTATATTAACTTCAGCATCAGCCAAACTAATTGATGCCTGGTCTGCTTCCGCTTCCAGCCATCCCCTAGCTTTGTCTTCTCTGATAGTATTAGTTCCATCATCGTAGCCGAATGCGCTGCCGATCTCATGGGCGAGGCTCAAGACCTGTTCTTCGAGGGTGTTGTAGTTGGTATGGTTGTAGTCGGAATAATGGTCGCTGATGATGAGGTATTGCTGACCGTTGCGGGTCACAATAGTAGCTAAGAATCCTTTGACAGGGCCGGCACGGACCATGTGGTCTCTGGCCATCTGTCTTAAACGTTCGGCCATATGCTGCGCGCCGATGGCTTCCAAGGCCCGGCTGGCTAATCTTACTGCGGCATTATTTTCATCCAGCACAGTGAAGGTATCGATGTTGTGCTGGGCCATTTCAAGGTCAACTTCCTCTTGGGTCAACGGCGTTGTACCCGGCAAACCACGGGTCGGGTCATTGCGGGCCCCTCGACCATAAGAACCTTTCAATCCATAAGAAACATTTTTCAATAAACCAAAGGGTGTCAGAATAATACCTATAAGGACCAACGGCATTAAAGTCAGCAGCCCATGGATAAAGATCAGAAGCCGGTCAATGCCTCCGGTCACCCGTTTCCCGTCCGTCACACGGACAGTCGTGCCGCTGACTAAAACCTTGCCCCAGTTTCTAAATTCATTAACCACGATCCCCAACCACCCGAACAGGCCGACATCGTACGGCGTGGAACCGGGATTGTAGAATGTTGCCGAATAATACGTGGACAAGAAATACATAAACACCGGCCAGGACAACCATTGCGAATCATTGTGATAAAGCCACAAGCCAAGGCCGCTAAATGCCATGCCCAGCAAAGCCGGTGACAGATGCGATCTCTCAAACGTTTCATACGTTGTCGGCTGCTGTTCATTAACAGCGTCATGAAGAACAAAATAGCGGTGTTCAAGGCCAAGCGTCCTGCCGGATCCCACGTATTTGGCATCGCCTCTCTGGGCCGTGTCCACGCCCTGCTTGTGGACGGAAACGAAGAACTGGAAGAATGGTGAGGTCATTAGAAGATATGTGACCCATTGATCAAATCCTGGGCTAAGCAGAATAATGGCCAGCGGCGTGAAAGCCAGCAAAGAGATGGCCCCGTAATAGTATAGGCCTGATAACACAGCCAACTGGGCCAGGAACGGTACATAATTTCTCATTTGTATCCTGCCCAAATGAACGACCAGGATCGCAACAGCATAGGTTGCCAGAAGCGTCATCCACAGTGGAGCTGTCCCGAACATCATGACCGCCACCTTGCCAATAATAAACCACTGCACCGCCAGAGGGACCATTCTTCGTTTCTCGATCGTACCCAAAAGCCCGTGGTCAAAAATGAGCCGTACCAGCCCCGTCAACGTCGCGGCCTGGGAATAGATGATGCCGACAATGGCCAGCGATATTTCAAGAATGAACGCGGCAAAACCGCTTAAGCCCAGATAGACCAGGAATCCGGCATAAGAAAGGTTCGAGTTGTGCACGTGCGGCTCTTTGGTGTAGAAGCCGGTGCCGCCGAAGAAGTGCGTCAAATTGCGCAGGCGTCGGGTCACAAGATTGCCATAGACCGGTGCGTCCCTTAAATTTCTGGCCGGTTCAGAATGATATTGCTGCGCGCCGCCGCCGCCAAACTTGCTGTTCTTGGCCGCAACCCCCATAAGGCTGACTTCACGGGCCTTGCCGGCCTTGGTATAGTAAATGAGCCTGACCTGCTTGCCTTTGGCCGTCCATTCATAGCCGGAGGGAATGTCTTCATTGACCACATAGGCCTTGGTAATGCGGCCGATCATGTCCGTATAATTGGTGTCCCACCAATCCGGGTGACCATATTGATACCTCTGCTTACCAACCATGTCCTGGCTGGTTTGGACGACCAGGTTAAAGGTGCGGTCAGCATGCGCGTCAGCGGCGCCTTCGACAGAAATGTGCTCGGTAAAGATAAATTCAGGAAGCCCCACATTGATCACATTGTTGTGTCTGAATTCCTGCGAGACATTAGGCGCCAGGAACGCGTCCTCGATGTAAACATCCTGGTTCTCATCCATGCCCTGCATATGCCGAACCCGGACAAACGGCTGCATGTTGATCTGGTTCGCCGGTTTGCCCTGGAAGGAAACCATCCTACCCGAATATTCCAAACGCATGATCACATGCGTCGGCTGACCCAAGGCATCGATGTCCCCTGCCCTGAAATAAACGCTGTTGCTGTTGGCGATCTTGTTGACCGTCTCCATATAAACGATTTCCAGATTGGAATAGATCTCAAACAGGCGAAGATAATGCGCCAGCAATTCCGGTCTGGCGGAAATGCCCTCACGCGGATTTCCAGCAATGCTTTCCCAGACCTGGAAGCCCAACAGCGGCTGGAATTGGTCTTGCACGCGCTGATGGACCATCGCCTGCCATGCCGCTTCGGAAGCATAGATGCTGCGGTCGTGGTAATTGATCTCAGCCAAAAACGTGAGGGCCTCTTCATAATGCATGATGCCGCGCACGGTGCGGCCGATGGTCTGGAACCGGGAAGCGGCCCACATCTGCACTTCAAATTTCACCCACGGATGTTGAATGATCAACGGCTGTCCGCGTCTTAAATTCTCCATATTCTCCAAATCCCGCACGATCTGCGGATCCGTGACAAAACCATTGGCGTCCCTGCCGCCCGGAGCATCGTTATGGCCTCTCATGTTGATGCCTCTGGACAAACGCCGGATCACATTGCGCCACTGGTTCGGGGTCAGATCGATCATGTAAGTCAAATTCGTATGCCGGCCTTTGTCACGACGAATGTTGAGCTGGTCCAAAAGGAGATCTTCATTGGCATATTTGGGTATTCCCACACCGATGGAAATCTCATCAAAATCCGGCGCCTGTGGCATATCCATGGTGAGCTGTTCATAGATCGCATATATCCTGCGATAGACATCCGCATCCTTCGGGGCCTTGCTAAGATCGGGCCATTGAATGATCACACCGTTGAGCCTGTCATTGCCAAGGCCTTCCCCTTTAATCTTGAATAAATAGGCTGCCAGCTGACCTTCGGACATTTCGTCTCTGATATTCATGCTTCTCATCTGGGCATTCCACCAGATGGCAAAGGCAATGTCTGTTTGCTGGGGCGTCAAGCGGCCGACGGATCCCGGCAAGACCTTGGTGACGAAATTCCTGCGCAAAGTGCCGCTGTGCATGGCCAGCCGCACCCTCCACCAAAATGGGAAGATGTGTTTACCGACATAGGCCAGTTTTCCGGCAGCGAGAATGGCCTGGGCCGCCTGGAACAAAGAATACAGAGACAGGACGTGATAGAAAATGAACGGCAGCCACAAGATCACCTTGGCCATGGTGCCGCCGACGAAATATCCGAGCACGAACCAGCTGCCGAACACCAACGCCATCACCGGTAACGGGGCGATCAGGGACACAACGGCCCATGCCACGCCCTTCTTTTGGTCCCAACCAAAATTCTGGGCGATCTTAACTTTCAGCAGGATATAAACGAAAAAGAAAAGGATGCCATTCGAAGGCGACCGCAGATAACGCAGAAGTCCCGGGAAATCAATGTAGGCAAAATAGTCAACCGCATTGACCGCATCCAGGACGTAAGGAATGACATAATTGTTCCATTCATAATGAACAAAAGAAACAGCCGCCCAGACGAGGACCATGGTCAGGGTGTTCCAGAATTGTTTCGGGGCGGGGATGCCTTGGTAGGGCGGGACCGGTTTACCATAAAGTCCTGTACCGGCCGTTTTACTTCTGGGCGCTTGCCATATGTGTTCGATCACCTTGAAAAGAGCATAAAATCCGCCTAGGACCACGGCGATCTTGACAGCCGGACCCTGGCCGGCATTGTGCCAAATGGCGGCAATGAACGTCAACGCCGCGTATTCATAAATCCCGATGTTGGCCAGGGTGGTCTGAATCCAGCCCTTCCAGCTCAAGGCCCCGCCCATCATTTCATTGTAGGTTTTATAAGGCGTCAGGTGGGCCGGAAAATTATTGCCTTGGGCTATGGTGGTGGCCGGGTCCCAATGAACGCCGCCGTTCCAATAATGAGCCAAATAAGCTTTGATATAATCAGGCGTCCTGAAAAGGCCTTCCATGTTGTCATGATTGACATATCCGGGCAGATAACCGCCTCTTTGCGGTTGGGACCGCATCCACACCGACCATCTCCGGGCTTCGGCTTCGATCGCAGCGCGCACCTGGACCGACCGTCCTTCCGCAACCATGTGGCGAGCCAGGTGGAACAGGAACCATGTGACGTCGGAGGAAGCGCGCATTTCATCCGCGATCATCAGCACAGCGAAATAAATCCTGAGATCTTCACGGGTAAAGACCATGCCGCTCGCATCAATGCCCATGACCTCCCTGAGTAACCACAAATACCGTTCAAACAGATCCGGGGAAACCGTGTGGTTCGTCATCACGGCCGGAGCGCTCATCCGCTCACCAAGCGTCTTTCTGACCTTCATTTCCATGCCGAAATGTTGGGACGGCGTCAAACCGAAGCTGGGCTCCAACGGCGCACCGGTTGAGATCTGCCGGAATGAAACCCTTCTGCCGGGACGGGCCCCTCTGATGCGATTTATATGCTTGGCGAGCCAGCCGAGAAGGAAGGCGGCTGCGGCCGCTGCGACCAGCACTTTAACGAGCGTCAGCAGAACGGTGCCCTGCTCCTGTAATTCTTTTATCCAGCTGCTGCGCAGATCGGTGCGGACTTTGGGATTTTCTTTCGCCAATTCTCCGTTGATATACCTGTATTGCTGTTCATGCCAGACCCCCTGGATATTGACGCCCCCCGAAACAGGTTCTTTTTCATAGACCTGGACGGCGGTGGCCATGTCAAAATCGGTCCTGCCGAGATCGGCATAAGGAAGCGCCAGCGGATTGGGATCACCCTGGTCGGTATGGGCCGTAACCGCATATTCGGAGTGACGATAAATTTTGACCTTGTCCGTTTCTAAGATCTGTCCAACATCGGCAGGCGCGGCCTGTTTGAGGACCAGGGCGGAAAAGACCGGGTTCTCAAATTCATTGATATATGTGATCTCATCCTTATAAGGATCAATGAGGGCCCCCTGATTGAATACAGCCAGAGGCGTGATAATGTGCAAACCGGCTTCAAGAACTTTGCGCCCGGTGAAAAGATTATAGTAAACGGCCCGTTTGAACCGGTCGCCACGGACATCATAAGCCAGGAGTTTATTCCCACCGACCTCGGTAGTCCCCCGGAAGACCTCGCGCGTGGGGCCTTCCCCGCTACGGAACAGTTGAATGTTCTGCGGCATGATGTTGGACGAAGGCAGATCGGTCAAGGACACGATACTGCGCAGGTCCGCCGTAGCACGGTGCATCCACCAGGTATTGATGGTCATGTTCCCGGCGGAGGTGATGACGGCCAATGAACGCCCGTTGCTGTCGAAACGACGCAGGACCTGAAACGAAGGCCTGGTCCACACCCCGGCCATGGTGCCGCCGAGGTTACGGGGCTGGTTCTGGTCACGGATCATGATCAGTGAGGTGTCCGGAGTTATGCCTTCCTGCTCAAGGTCCTTCCATAGGTCCCTGCCGGTCAAACCATTGATGGCATTGACCGCCGCCGGAGTGAATATGTCTTTGGCTGCCCGGCTCAAGCGGATGTCACGGCGTTCCACGCCGTTCAAGAAATCTTTCTTCTCCACGATCTCGTAATTCTTGTTTAAGGTGATGGACTGCGTGACCTCACCGGTGATCGCGTCAAAGTCAAGCGCCACCACGGTCTGGTCAATATTCCCCATGGCATCGTAATGCACGGTCACGAACCGGCGTTCCTGCACGTCGAATTTCTTCTTGAAATCCCTGAATTCTTTGCCTTCCACGCTGACGACCGGGATGCGCTCCATGACCGTCAATGCATTGATCCCGAAACGGGCAAAGGCCCGAACGATCTCGGGGAATTTCATCAAACGCTCATACCCCATCCCGTCCCTGGCGGCCTCCACATCCACCTCGCCGAGGATCTTGCGGACAGGCATCCACGTCGTATCCCGGCGCTCGGAAACCCGGCGTTCTTGAAGCACATTGTTTTGGTCATACACACGGTCATCATTTTCAAACCAGTCTATCTGCACCGGGCCTGCCCAGACCTGATCGGCATTGTTCAGCGTCCCGGGCAAACGCATGATCCCCTTGGTCTCCTGCAGTTTCAAGCCGTCCGGCGTAAAGACCATTCTCACGACTAAGATGAATTCCCCAGGTCTTGCGCCATTAAGCCGAGCATCATCAACAATGATCCGGCCGTTGTTTTCACCGATACGGACCACGGAGATCGCGTCCTTGAATTGGACATTACCGACGGTCAGATCCAGTCCTTGGTGGTCTTCATGCAAATTGTCTAAGTAAATGCGTCTGGGCGTCGTGGCCGCGCGCGCGAAATCACGAACAACCGGCCATTGGGCGGCCGGGACACGAACGCGGATCTCCACGCCTGGAATATTCAAATAAACGATCGACTGGGTCATGGGTTCGATGCGGCGTATGGGCTTGTCGGCGGTTGCGTCCGGATAAATGTCAATGGTCACCGTGTCCTGTTGGAAATTCTGGCTGGCAATGACACGATTGCCCTCTGTTACGGTCGGGTCCAAACGCCGCGCCTCCGCCAAGGTCAAGGGCCGATTGTGGCCAATGTGAATGGAAAAATCAGCGTAAGGGTATTGACCATCCGCTCTCCTGGTCCCATATAGCGGATAAATGTCCGAGCTTCCGTCGGCATATACCACTTCCCGGCGGGACGCTTCCTTGTTGGCCGCAAAGTAATAACGCTGCCTGACTTTATAATCCGGGCCAAACACCGTGAAAGTCGTGTACTTGGTGCGCAGGACATCATACGCTGTACTGGCAATCCGGGTGGCCTGCGGCGGGGCAATGACCGGTGCCACGGGAGCGATCGACTGTGCCGTCGTGGGTGCAGAAGATTGTGCCGGCGCGGTCTGGACTGCCGTAATGCCTAAGTCCCTGATCGCCTGTTGTAAGGCCGCACCTGTAGGTTTGGCCGCACCGCTAAACAACTCACGCAAGGTCCAGAACGCCTCCCTGGGCGTGCCGTTGGCATCAATGATCCCCCACCATTCTTCATTGGCAACACCATCGTCCGGTAATCCGGGTAAAGGCAGACCGGTCGTATCCTGAATATTTAAATTGGCATTCTCATTGGCCTTCCACAATTCATCCCGGCCGCCGCTCATATAGGTGACGCCTAAGAAAATGCTGGGATCAGCCCTGGCCATCAGCGTCCGTTGGATGTCGCGCAAGGCACCGGCTTGCATGTTCTGGTCTTCACGCCGGGTCCGTGCGTTATACGAATCCGTCCCAGCTTCAGAGATGTACATCTTCAAATTCTTGTTGATACCCGGAGTATTCAGAATGCCGCGCCACTGATCAATGACGCCGGAATCATCCCTGCCGCGGTACATATTGACGCCCCAGACATCCACCGACGGTACCTGACGGACAACGCCAATGGTCGGGATCTCGCCATGGGCCGTGGAAACCCGAATGGCCGGGGCGATCCCCTTGGACTCCCGTGCCGCCTGCTCCAACATCCTGTACCAGTTGTTGACACTGCCGTTAAACCATTCCGGATGATAGTTGTACTCATTGCCGAATTCAAACATGGCGATCGCCGGATGATTCCTGTAGGTGCGGATATAGTCCTTGTAGCGTCCGCCGGAAATATCATATTTATCAGCCGCCGAGATAAAGCGATCATCGAACGACGGGAACCCGATGATGGCCTTGATACCGTTCTGGGCCAGGGCATCCAGGAACGCTTTGGAGGTGATCGGATAATAGGTGCGGATGACGGTCATGCCCGCGTACTTCATCCATTTGACGTCGTTGATATGACGGTCCCAATTGATGCCGGTCCTGCGGGTTTCCCCTTTGGGGATCGGGCTATAGGTGATACCGCGCAAAGGCATAGCCGCGTTCACCGTAGGAGCCGGCGGCGTCTGCGCATAAGCAGATAACGGACCAAATATGTCACCAAGAACGCGCCCGATCTGACTTAAAAGATTGAACGGTTGTGACTTCGCAGGCGCGGTAATAGGCGCAGGAACAACGACATGCTCTGGATTCCCGACAGAAGCATTCGGGAATGACAAACTGGGCGACATGGCCGGTTGAACGGCGGCAGCCGGTCGGGCGGCAGGAGCAGCCGGGGTAGCACCGGAGACCTTGTGCCCGCCCAATAACATGGGATCATATCCAGACACTGCAAAGCTATAATAAGTGCCGCTGACTAAGGCCGCATAGGCCCTGGAGGTGATCGTGTCAAATCCGGTACTAACGACGGCAGTATTACCGGCGGCGTCCACCGCATAAGAAGCTGTCAGTGCACCGCCGTTGGTCTTAAAGAACCCGGCCAGCGACCGTACCAGGCCTTCATACTTGGCCTTATACTCCTGGGATTTGGCTGTGTTGCCGACACTGGAAAATTCCTGAGACACGGCAAGATAACGCAAGGCCAGTTGCGACGACCATTCGATGGAAATGACCTGTTTCCTGTTGCGGTAATCGATGCCAAGCAGGGTCGTGCCATTATAAACACCGGCGCGCTGTTCCACCACTTGCAGCATTTGCTCGATCTCAGTCAAACGCTGGGCACGGGTAGCGCCGAAGCGGGCGTCGTTAAGCATTCTCTCCAGCGGTGACCAGCTGCTGGTATCGCTGGCCCACAGTGATTCCGCGTCTTTCACCCAAGCGCTACCATTCCACACCGCACCTCTGGAGAAGGTGTGTGTCGCCGGATTATACATGCCCATCACCCAGCCATAGGCCCTATTGCCCGCCTGCAAATATTGATTGTCCCTGGTCGCCTGATACAACATATCGAAGAAGGCCACGGCGCTTTCATTGTTCTCGGTGGACTTGATGTTCCAGTAGAAGTTCCGGTCGCTATTGGGACTGAACTGTCCCCTGGGTCCCATGCGGATACCGCCGTCGGTGTCCTGCATGCTGATCAGGAACGCCGCCCGTTCTCTGGCAAAACGCAGGGCCGCCGCGCTGCGTGTACTGTTATAGTTCTGCACACCGCCCATCCCGATCCACGCATTGGGGCCGGCATGCGCCGAGAAGTCCCAATTTGTATACCACTGACCAACAAAATTGCCGGTACGGATATTATTTAACACCGCCCCGTTGGGCTGATAATCTCCCGGACGCGGCATGGTCTGCGGATTGCTGGCCCCGTTGGCCGCTGTCAGGTTGCGGGCATAGGCATTGAGTATCCTGTTTTGTCCGGCGATCAACAGCAAAGAGGCATCATAGGTATAAATGTTGTTGCTGGTATAAAGGGCCGGATCACCGTAGAAACTGTTGGGCATGCCTGTTGCCGCGTTGACCCTGCTGGTAAAGAACTGAAGGAATTGACGGCCTGACGCCGCATCAGGTAATGCCGCTGGCAGTTGTGCGGCGGCGACAGGGGTGGCTTGTCCGCCCGCAGGTGTCGGTGTGGTCACAACCGCAGCAGCAGCCGGTATGGCTGGAACGGCCATGGCACCTGGTATCGGCATGGGGGTCCGCCGCACAGGAGCCACGGTACGTGGAGCCGTGGGAAGCATCGGGATCGGACCGACACCGCCAAGATCACGGAAATTAAAGAACTCGAAAGCTCCGGTAACATTGTTATAGGCCATGGGATGTGTCTGCCAATACTGGTCCATTCTGTCCCAGATCGCCGGGCTGGATAATTCCTCCGCATCGATCATGGATGCATTCAGCGGACCGTCCACCAAAAGGACATTAGCTAACACCGGCTTGTATCCCCTGGCTGCCCAAGCCGCATTGTTACGGACCTCGGCGTATTCGATCTCTTCGCTAGGATCGGGCTGGCCGTTCCCATTGGCATCCCTGTAATACGGATAGCCCTTTGATCTTTCCCGCAAATGGACCTGGGCGAACGGACCGCGCTTGGCCGCCTCCGATAGACGCAAGGCGCGCTCGAATTGGCCTTTGATGACAAAGCCGATCACCACTTTATCAGGATCATTCTGTTCACCGGGGTTGGCCATCAATGTGAACATGATCGGTGTATCATCAGAAGCGGCCCTATATGCGGCCGCGCTGAGATTGTTGACACGAAAATATGTCTCAATGAACGCGTTGAGATCGTTGAGGCCTTCGATCAGCCCCTGACGGGTCGAGTCAATAATAACGGGATATGGACTGGCCAGGGCAGGCCCGAACAGGGCCGGCGTGTCTTTGGACAAGGTGAGCATTGTATTATTGTCGCCCAGATCGATCTCCTGTGTCCCTTTAAGGAACTTATGGCGGCCGTCGGCGCCGACGTAAATGGCCGGGGTAGCGGTCTTCAGGTCCGCGGGTTCAATGCGGCGGGTCTGGTTAATGATCGCCCCGGCTCCAACCGCAGCTTTCCGGAAAGTTTCTGTGCTGATGCCCGCCGGGACTTTCCCATCGAAGAAAATACCCGCGGCCCGGAAATTGTTCTGCAGATACCGATATTTCTCAAATTCTACCACGTGTTTGGCGTATTCGCCGATGGCCCCTGACGGCGTCATCTCAATGATGATAGGATAGTCGCTCTTGTAGGCCGGGGCCAATTTTTCCGTGTCTTCGCCCACCACGATCATGATCTTGCCCTCGCCCAACGGAATGCGCACCGAGCCGTCCGGAGGGTTGAACCAGAATCGGGTGCCGTCGAAGGTGATGTGGTTCCTTTGTACCTTCTGCGGGTCTTTTTTGTAGAGCGCTTCCAGCACCCAGATCAACTGGTCGTCTTTGCGGACGCCGCGGCTAAAGACCACCTCATCAAGCCCCGCCGGCTCCCGTCCATCCGTATGTCTGCCCAAAGCATAGGAACGTTCTGTGAGGGCCAACATGTCGCGGATAAACTCGAAGGAGTAGATGACGATCTCGCCATCCAGGGTCACGTCCGCCAGCGGCCGCAACAGTGGGCCTTTGACGAAGATGTGTATTGTGCCGTTGCCTTTGAGGATACTGTCAAAAGGCACGTTGGTGGATAAGAGAAAAGGCAGTAGACGGGCCACGCCCTGGCGCTGGAGAACACTCTTGTTCGTGTCAGGGCCCTTGCCCAGCAGACGCATAATGTCCAGATCAACCGAAGCGCGCGGCTGGCCGCTGGTGCTGCTGCCGGCGGAGACGGTCACATCCTTAAATTGGGTGTTCACGTTCACGGTGGCGGCCAGCGGCCCCTGTCTGCCGCGGTCAAGGCCGATGGAAAGGCTCATCCAGTTACGGTCAATGATCTTGGTGCTGACGCTGTAAGCATAAAATCCTTCATCATATTCCCCGTGGAGATTCACGCGGTACACGGTGGCGTTCAATTCGGTCTTGTTCTTGTTCAGGGCCTTGTCAAAATTGAATGTCACCAGCCCGCCCTTGGCTTTAATTCCGGCACCGACGGAAGGATATATTTCGGAACGCTTGCCGAAGATCGTGTCATTCTCTGCCCGGCGGGTCACGCCGGCACGAACCATCAAATTCTTATTGATGTCATGCACAAAGCCCATGTTCTGGAAATTGTATCTGTCATTCACATCCAGAGTGATCTTTTCGGCGGCCACCGGCTGCTGGGACAGGGTGTCGTAGAAGGTCAGCGTATCGTCCTTGCGGTCGCTGCCCTGGGCCATGCCGAGTTCCACAATGAACCTGTTGCTACCCGACAGCTGATGTTCATAAATGCCGCTCAAGCCGTAGATCTGACCGTTGTTGCCGCTGTTGAACTTCATGACGCCGGCGACGGTCAACTCCACCTTCTGTCCCTGGTAGCCCAGCACGTTCATGATCAGGCCGTATTTCTGGGTCACGGCCTGGACGCTTCCGTCGGGCTGAAGAAGATATTGATTGGCGTTCACGCCGCCGCCGATAAAGGTATTCAGCACCCGTTCGCCGATGGCGCTGTTGACCCCGCCCAGCCAATACTGGCTTTGCCATTCCTTGTTGACCGTGGTCAATTTGCCGAAATGGGCGCTCAAGGCATTGTTGACATCGCCGATGGAGAAAGCCGCGTTGCTGAAGTCCTTGCTGATCTCCAGAGTGGATGCCTCCAGGGCCGGCAGGGTTGTCTTGTGGCCATCCGTCGGTAACGAAGCGCCGGAAGGCAGGTAAACGGCGTCACCCATGACCATGACCCCGGCGCCCGGCGCGGGATGGTTGAGGAAAAATTCATCCATGGCCTGTCCGACGGCCCCGCGGTCCTGGGCGCTGATCCTGCCCTGGTCCGCCAACGCCGTGATCTTGGCTTTAACAGCCCCGGCCTTCGCGGTAAATTCACCGGCCTTGCCCTGTAAGGTCTTGACCGTTTCCTGCGCCTGCGCCAGCAAACTGTTGTATGCCTTGCGCGCGTCGTTGAGCGCAATATTGTCCCTGATCCTGCTTTGCTGGGCGCGGCCCATGCGCAATGAGTTGTCTATCAAGCCCTGCAGCGGATCGCCCGCGCCCCTGCGGCGCAGGACATTGTCCAGGGCCTGGGTATAATTTTCTTTCTCAAATTGGGTGACTTGCGCCAAATTGGCCGTGACCTCCGCGGTGTATAATTCTCCCCTGGCCTTGAGATCGTTGATGCGATTGAGGATATTCAGGCGTTCGGTATAAATAGCCAGTTCCGTATTGATATTGCTCGTCATCAAAGCGGTGATCTCTTCAAACGCCGCCCGCGGGGTTTTCTTGCCGAAACGAATGTCCACGCCCAGCGTGCCTTGCAGGTCTATCTCTCTGCGCCAGGGTCCGTTCAAATAATCACGATCGGTCATCAAGTTAGCGATCAAGCTGGTAACATCGCTTTGACCCTGCGCACTTAAAATACTGGAAGACAGCGCACGGTTAAGGGAATCAATGTCTGTTTTGATCTGTTCCAGCCGTTGCGTCACATACCGGTCCGCTTCCTGCAGATTGTGCTCCTGCTCGGGGTTGGTTGAGAAAAATGGCAGTTTGTCGAAATTAGGATTGTCCAGTGAAGGGATGGACTGCTGCAAAATGGTCCAGATCGCATCGGCATCACCCTTTGCGCCTTTTGCACCATTTACAATTTCTTCTATTTCTGTTCTATTTAAATCTCTACTTGGGTTTAAGCGAACCTCTGTTGAAGAAACTTCAATTAAAATACCTCTTTGTATTAATTCGTTTAAGATCTTGGCTCCATTTAAGCCAACCCCAGAAATCGTTAATTTTTTAATATTCATAGGCAGGGTTATGGCGTCGGCAATGGCTTCTTTAAGTTTCTGCTGGTTGGCTCGCGTCTGGGCGACTGTTTTGGCCAGGGCGTCCACGTCCGTTTGCTGGAACAGCGCGCTGTTGGCCCCAAAATACCGGTTGATGTCATCCAAAAGAATATTGGGGTTCTGGGCCAGCCGGGCTTTGTACTGTTCAATGAGGGCAGGATACTCTTCCGGTTTGGTGCCCGGTTTGGCCTGGGCGCGCACGACATAATTGATCGCCTTCAGGGTCGGGAAGAAACCGTCTTCGATATTGAGGATCTCGTCCTGGACGGACTTCAAAATGCCGAGCAAGGCGGTATTGAGCTCGGCAAAGCCCTTGCGGCCGCTGGCTGCTTCGGCGCGGGCCAGGGCGTCGGCGGCTTTGCCAAGGTTCACCCGCACCGCGATCAATCTGTTCCTCACATCCTTGCCGGCGCTTTCCACATCTTTAAGTTCACCAAGGGCCTTTAAAACATCATTCTTAACTTCCTGCGGGGCCCTAACAAATACAGGGCCGTTGATGAAATCAATGAGGTCCTGCATGGTGGCGGCATGGACTATGGCCTCGATGGCCTGGGACACCGCCGGCGAAAGCGGAACGTCCACCTCCTGCTTGACCGTCACAGGGATCTTGTTGGTGTAGCTGGTGATGCCGTCCCGGCCCAAAATGGCCACGCGCGCGTTGTTTCTCGTCAACTCATCTTCAATGCTCCCCAGGGCCGCGCCGTACTCAACAATGCCATTGGCGCCGTTTTGATATGTCACCACACTCACCAGACCGGGCTCCACTGCGACCTTGTGCGTGATCGTCTGCCGGTCGCCCGTCGTATAATCAAAGGTGATGTTCAGGTCTTTTTGGGCATCGCGGGTATATACGGAACGGGCGTTCACTTCGGCAAGTGCCTTGTCATAGATCATGCGCACGATGCCGCCTTCGGTGATGGTCCTCATATAAGGAATGCTGTCGCTCGCCGGGGCCGGGATGAAACGGCCGATCTGGTCTTTGCTGATGCGCACCACGGGGAATCCGGTGGACAGAACGCTGTCATTGTATTCCTTTTGGGTCAAACGGAATTTCTCGCTCACCGGCATGCGCAGGACGATGTTTTCATCGGCCTTGACCGGTGTTGTTGCCGGTTGTGTGGTGAAATCAGCCGTATAACCGCTGAATTCATAAACCTGCTCTCCTGTTGTGTCATCTTTCTTCAAGGTATAAACCGCCATGGTGCCCAGGTCATTGCGCGGATGGTTCCTGAATTTCAACCAAAAATCCTGTTGGGCCGCGCGCGGAGTATAACTGACAACGCCCAGGGCGATCTGTTTGTCCCCGTCGCTGAAACGCAAAACATGTCCCGGATTGTTCGGGTCTTCCAGGGCATATTGGGCGTCGGTCGGCACGGGCTTGAGGGCGCCCAAGACCGGTTCCCAAACCGTATACGGAAACTTGTCGTCCTTGTAGACATGTAGGATGCGCCCGGTCAGAACATCCTTGGTAATGGCATTCACGCGCGGATCCAGCCAGTAGGCCACTTCCTGGTCCATATTTTCCAGCATGGCCTTGGTCACACGGCGGTTGAGCGTGCCGGGTTCGGTCCATAATTTCTGTTCGCGCAGGAATTTTTCGTAAGCACCCTGCATTTTATATGTGCCGTCCGCCTGCTTCTGTTCATAAAAGAGCTGGGAAGCGAACATCTGATACGTGCCCTTGTCACCGTGGCTGGCCAGGACTTCCCTCCAATTGATGCGATAGCCGAACATGAATTGCTGGGCAGGGATGGCCCCGGGATCATTGGCAGGGACGAATTCACTGCGGTTATTGACGAAATCCCCCACCCTGCCGCGCAGGATGATATACCAAACATACGGATCGGACTCGGCCATGGCCCTGGCATTAAAATTGCGTTCAATGTCACCAAAATTATAACCGGCCCTGCCATCCCAAACATTGACACGGTTCTTGTCACCCAAATATTGGCCGATGCCCGGGATCTTTGAACCAAGGTTCAACCCGTCAACGATTGCTTTGACCCAGATGGAGTGGAATGATTTGGCGTTTCTGGCCGGGTCAAAACCGCTGTCATCATCTTTCGGAATAGGGTTGCCCCCATGATTAACGCGGCCTATGCCGAGCAGGGAATACCACCGGAAGGACCTGTCATAACGGGCCCCGCCGATATCGGCCTTGATATAATGATCCACGATGGACGCATACGTCTCGTTGATGGCATTGATCAGACCGATGTAGCCAAAGGTCTTGCCGACCGTGCTCAACGGCTTGCCCGCCGCGTTCACGCCATTTAAGAGATTGCGCAAGCCGGCCGTCTGCTGGGCTATTTCAAAAGGCAAACTGGCGCTGTTGGGCACTTGCAGATACACGGACGTGATACCCCACTCCTTGGTATTGTAAATAGCATTCACCGGTTGCCAGTTAAAACCAACGCCCAATAGGAGCCCGACCTGTTTCTTCCGGGAGAATTTGGCCTCGTCCATGGCCTTGACCAGGGCCTTTAAGAGATTTTCGGGCGTACTGCCGTAGGCCGCCAGATCGCTTTGCAAAACGCCGTAGTTCGCATCGCGGACCAGCCCTTCGATCACCGGGGCCTTGACCGCATCTTCCCGGGCCTTTGCATCCGCGAAGCGCTTATCAATATCAAATTGTTTCGCCACATTATCCGCGTCTATTTTTTCTATTTCCTGGGCCTTGAGGGCGACCGCTTCTTCCGCATTCTTGACATCCAAGGCCATCCTCACAACATTTTCCTGTTGCTGCACGTCCTTGGGGTCCTGGTTCTGCGCGAATTGGGCCAACGCAGCGCGTCTGGCGTCCAGATCGTCCTGCATGGTCTTTAATTCCTGCCGCTTCTGTTCCAGGTCTGCGTCGGCCTTGACGGCAACACCTCCTGCTCCCTGAACGGCTGTCGTTGCCGCGGCCTTCAAGGCCTGCGTCACATGGGCTTGGACGTTATACCCACCGTTGGGCCGGACGAATTGCTGGGGATCTTCGGAAGCGACGGTGATGATGGCATTCTTGAACGGAACATTGCCGCCATACACGGCCTTGCGCACATTGTTCATCATGCGCTCATGCAGGGCCTCGTAGTCGGCGCGCATGACATAGGTCTTGTCCACGAACAACACCGTCGGGTTGGGTACGGCCAGTTCCAGGTTCTTTAAGTCATCGGCTTTGATGCCCTTGGGCAGGTCCTGGAGGCCTAACCCGGTCTTGAAGCCCTCGGGCGCGGCCACGAAATATTTATCTCCAGCGCGGCCAATGACCATCAAACGGCCTTCCTCATTATTGGCGCCTAAAGTAAAGTCGGGTGTTTCAAGAGGAACAATGGCTGTGACGCTGATGGCAGGCACGCCCGAGTACGGTAACAGGGAATCATTGATGCGCTGTTCAACTGTCTTCGCTTGGGCAACGGGTTGCTGGACGGTCTGGTCTTTGGGTTGGACCGAAGGTTCGATCTTGGGTGTCGGGGCCTGGACCGCAGGTTTGGTTTGCGTCGGAGCGGCGGGCTCGTCTTGTTTAGGTCCGATCCTTGGCTGGATCTGGGCTTGGGCCGGGGGTTGAACAAAAGACGCTTCCCGCGCGCGCGTGAACGCATCAATAACATCCCCGCGCAACTCCTGCGGGATCAAATGCGGCGCTGTAAATAACAGCAAGGTTGCCTGATTAATATCGTTGGGGCTTAAAGCCGCGATGGCCTTGCGTTCATCCTGCAATGCCTGGGCATGCCAGACATCGTAGCTGACCCAGTTGGGGACTCTGGACGGATTGGCATGGGCCGGCGTCGCGGAAACAATGCCGGTCAGCAAAACAATGGCGGCCACAGCCCCGATACCGATGCGATGGGCTAATGGACTGCTCTTTCTGAAGCCGCTGTTGATCTTATGGAGGATATATGCCGCGGCGGCAACGGCCAAGAAAAGCCCCGCCATCCACACTATCGCTTCCGGTGAGACATGGAAGACAGGACGCACGAATGGCGTCTCGGTTTTGGCCCTGTTTGTGGGATCTTCGGGGCCGACTGCCGGACGCTCGATATTTGCGGTACTATTTGAACTACTTTCACCTGCGGCATCCCGCTTCAGCGGGACCCTGTCAGAACTGGTGCTGCTGCTACCTTCTTTTTCGCTGGGCAGAGCTTGCGCTAAGCCAGATACTGGATTTTCACCAGAACTTCTAACGTTTACTGCAACTTCTCTAGTACCAACAACTTCGCTTACTTTGTCCTCATTTATCGCATTTTCATCTGTCCGAACCCCCGAGGAGGGGTCGACAGAGAACGTACGACCGCCGTCGCCGAATTTTGATTGAAGTTCTTCTATAGAAGGCCCTGTTAACCGGCCTCCAATAAAGCCAGAGCCGCTAGGGCCAGCCCTGCTCAAAAGCATTTGCACCGGCTGGGGCAGGGCCGCAGGGCCATGGCCGCCGACACCAAAACCGCCTGAGTCAGGCACAGGATTGGACTGCGGCATCGGCATGGCGGGCGCCGCAGGCAACGGCGCAACCGGCAATGTCTTGACCGGCCGGCCATTATCTTCAGGCCCGTCTTCCCTATTATTAGTGTTTGCCTGGGCCTTACCGCCAAGTACAGCCCCGAGAGCGAATAAAATGATCGCTGTCTTGCTTCCGCCAATAACCTTCTTCCAGAAAGATTTTCCGTTCGTCTGCGCAGGGGCCGCCGCCGACTCATCGGCCTTGCCATCCAATCTCTCATCCAACCGTGCAAACACAACAGGATCAAGCGCCACCCTATTGGCGGCTTCATCGATCATCTGCTCGATATCCGGCGTCAACTGTTCAACATCGGCCAACTCCCTGATGGCATCAATACCCTGCCTGTCTTCACCGTTGAGCTCGTTTTTCTCCTGGGCCTGCGTTAAAAGATTCAGGATTTTACCTCTAACATGTTCCGCGTTAGTCTCGTCGATCCTGATATACTCGCCCAACACATTTTGAATATACCCAAACAAGGGCTCGTCACCATAGGTGACAAACACCCCTGTCTGGAGATCGCCGGGCTTAAGCGCATCGATCTTTGCCTTAACAGCCAGCACATGAGGTAAAACCGGCCCTTCATCATCGGAGTTTAGTTCTTCTATCATCTCTTCCCTGAGATCTTCATGTCTGGCGTATTGCACCCATTGGCTACGAATCAGCTGTTTCCCTATATCAGCTGCCTGCCGGTCCTGCGGACGGTACTTCGCATCGACATAATGCAAAGCCCTGGACCGGACCTGCCGCGGGAATTTGACGTCACCCTGGGCAGCAGCCTGCAATTGATTTGCCATTTTCCTGATTTCTGGGTCACCGCTGTCTCTAAATGCCTGCGGATCAGCGGCGATCTCTTTGAGCAGATCTTCGGCCTCCCCAACAATGCTGTCGATCTTAAGGTCAGCGACCTCGGCTTTTATATTATTGCCCCAGCGTTCCAAACGAGCGCTTTGTATATCATTGCCCTTGCCGACTGCGTACTTGCCCTCCAGTAAAAAGTCATCGGCCAAATCATCCAGGCCCAAGGCCCTTAAAACATCAGCCCGGCCGACATTCTTGCTTTGTATGATCGATCCCAGGTTGTCGGCGTCGAATTCATCCAAAACTGCAAAGAAATTGTTCACGGCCAAAGAGAGCGCGTCGGCCGCCTTCCCTGCTGACTTTTTGGCGGTATGACGCGCGCGCCATCCTTCATGGGTACTACCGTCCGTTCTACCAACTGCCCAGCGCACACCTGTCTCAGCCTCCCACGCCACCAGCCATTCTGCGGCCGCATCAGCCAGAGGCTTCAATGCTTGCGTAATATGGTGATCCCTTTTCTTTTGCGCCATAACATACAGCTTTTCAACCCAAGGCAGGAACGAACCAGCGGAGCGCGTCTTCTTAATATCATGTCTAATGGTCCGTTCACTGGCCAGATCCAAGGCCAGCACAACCGCGACAAAGGCCACTTCTTCCGGTCTGATGTCTTTGACGATGTTCTCGGCCCGGGCGATCACCCCGTTAGGGGTATCTAAATATCCGCCCATGGCCATTTTCAGGTTCTCGCTCAAGGACAACAAAGCGTTAATAGTATCCACTATTTCGGCACCCTCGGGCGTTAAATAAATCCCGTCATAGGTCACGTACTTCGGATCGCTCCTCAACGATCTTTCAATCTCTTCTCCTTGCCGTGCAGTCGTTGCTTGAACACCCAACCGTTCACCGGGCTGAATGCTTCTGCCGCTGTTGCCGGCGACTTTCTTGAACGCTTCGCGCTTAGTCGCCACGGGCATGGGCACATTGGCCACGGCCACGGCCTTGAGCGTGCGCGCCACGGCACTGGCAGACTCGACATTATCCTTGTCCCTGAGATAATCCAAAAGCAGACGGACGGCTGTTTGCGTATCACCCGCGTCTGTCAAGGCCCGCAACTGACGGCGGATGACCGTATTCAAGTCAAAATCATCAATGTCAATGACTAGGTTCCAAACAGGTCCCGCATGGTTCGTGTAACGTTTTGGAGATTCAGCGTCGGGAGCTTCCGCGCGTCCGAACAACTGCCGTATCAAAGAACCATAATGCGGGTCGCCGATATACACAGCGACATTCAGATCACCGTCGGCCACACCCTCGACATGTCCCAGCAGATCACTGCCGGTGATGTCGCCGGACATAAGCAAGATGGCCTTTGTATTTCTTCCTTCTTTCATCTTTTCCCGTATGGTATCAACTTCGGCCTTGAAACGGTCCCTGTTGTCCTGCCCGTCCCGGCCTAAAATGGGTTCGGGGATGTATACGTTTTTATCCAAACCAGCCTCATGCAAGAGTTGATGAATCCGTATCAGGATATTGTCGTTATAAACCACACCGACCCCGACATTCAGCGAACCATTGATGCTATCACGCAGCCTCTCAAACAGTGCTCTGGCCTCTGCTTCCACGCCGCGGGCAAATCCGACGGACAATTTTCTTTCGACAACTTCCTGATATGTTGACGGCAGGCTTTCATTGACAACAGCCGTGTGTATGCCAAGAGCGCCGGCCGTTGGCTGTGCAATGCGCGCTGTCCCGCTCATGCCGTTGAGCCGGTCCGCCAGATTGACCATGGCCTCGACAGCACTGACCGGCTTGAGGTCTTTGCCTCTAGTGTTGTAGGCCTCCATCATTTTCCGGCGCAATTCGGCTTGACGCGCCTCTTGGTCTTTGTCGGCCTTGTCGTAATCCCGATACTGCAAAGCAACGAGCCCGTTGAGGACCGTCCCGATCAGGTAGTCCGATGAAACAAGTTTTTCGTCATTCATACCTTCGAGGCGCAAACTGTACGAGCTATGCTCATCATCAACGGCGTCAAAATGCTTCCCCTCGGCCATTTGACTGCCCTTGGCCCAGGCATCCGCCAGCTCAAGAAAATCATCCGGGGTGACAAATGTTGAGATACCGGCAAATTGCTGCCTGGCCATCAGATGTCTTTGAACGGCATAAACGGCGTTCTTATGTTTCTCGTCCCGGGCAATATGGAAATTTTTTTCCTCGACCCTGCCGAGTTCATTCACATCCGTCACCAGAGAATCCTTGAATTCATCCTGTTGATGGAGTTTGTTCAACTCCCGGATGACTTCCAGCACAAAAGCCATCAGAAGCTCTTTTTCCTCGTATTCCTGCTGACTAAGGTGGGCGGTGGAGCCGAATACCCCGCGGATCTGGTCCGGAGAAACCACATATCCATGAAATTCGTCAACAAGGACGTGGAAGATCTTGTTGTAGACGCTTTTGTTGTTGTTATCTTTGTAATCACGCTCGCGATTGAGGACAGCATCCTTGGCCAGGAAACGCAATTGCAAGCGCGCGCCCTCATCTCTGTCGACCCCCGGGATGGGTTTAGATCCAACTTTAAAAGCCTCCGGAGTTTCTGGATCATAAAGGAACTGGTATATGTCCACCCCTTCAGCTCTTAATTCCCTTAAAATAGACAATGAGAATTCATCGAACTTCTCAAACAGATCCGGTCGCAATGACCAATACTCTATGACATCGCCGGCCTTCAAATTGCCCATCTTGACCCCAGCCAGAATACCGGTCAAGGCCGCGGCAGTCTTGCCGCCGCCTGTCTTAAGACCGCGCAAATTCCTGTATTGTGGATCAAGTATGGGCAGAACCGTCAGTACGCCAACAGCGATCTGTTCAGGAATGAGTTCATAACGGTCCTTGTATGCGAGGCGGCCGTTACGTTGGTGTATATCGACAACCTGCCTGATAATGTCGTCACGAAGATCATTATCCACAGCTGGGAACCCGTCTTTCTGGATCGCTTTACTGAGCGCATCTCTGATCTCCTGCAATTGTTGATCAGATATTCCCGGAGACGCCATCATGGCCCGGTCACCGAAGGATCTCTGCTTTGCTAAGTACGCCAGCGCTTCCGCCAAAGCCCCCCTTTGGCTATCCCTGTCCGGATATATGTCCGCCTTGGGGATCTCTTTTCCTTGGTGCTTGACGATTCCAGTTCTGAAAAATCTGTCTACATCGATGTCCCTGTAACCACTCTGATAATCCTTAATTTGCTCCTCAACGCCTTCAATGAGCTCCGGATCGAGCCTGCTCATATTATTTCCTGCGCCAGCGGCATAATTGTTTTGCAACAACAACGACAAATCTGTGCCGACTTTTTTATCGATGATTTGCCGCTCTTGGGGAGACAATTGCACCGTCATCGCCTTGTCGCCGACATCGAGCTTGGCCAAGGCGTAATTCAGGACCTCGACCTGATGATTCTCATCCTGTATTCCTCTATCTTTAAAGAACCGGGTGATCCCGGGATCAGAAGCGTCGGATGCGGGCTTTCCGCTATAAACGATATCGCGATAATCTTCAATGTCCCCCTTCACGTCTTCCCTGATCGCGCCGCGGGCGATAAGAGCATCCGCCAATTCAGCCCGCTTCTGTGCTGTCATCGCCGCATAGACCACGGGCGCATTGGCATCGGGGACGACCGAAGGGGTGATGTCGGCCTTGGCAGTACGGCCAGCAGTCATCACATCATCAATAGTCACCTCGGACAAAGGTCCGACGGTAGATGGTATGACCGCCGGAACAGGCATGGCAGGCACGGGGACAGCGGGAGCGATGTTCTCGATCTTCGGAAGCGCGGCAGGCGCCTGGACCTTGGACGTTGAAGACGCGGCCCCTGTGACTTCTTGCCAGATCTCATCAACCGTGGCTGTTGCACCGGTTTCCTCGATCCATAAAGCAATATGACTCTTAACGATCCCAATGCCTTCAGCGTCCTTGCGTTGAGACGCTGCCGCGCGCACAAAGCCTACCAATTGCTCTCTGCCAAACTGGACCAGCACGCTTCCGATGAGATCTCGCACCTGTGTCCAGGATTCCCTGGTGACAGCCATCGCGAAGTCCCCTTCCTTCGCCACGAATTCGTCCACGCGGCCGTCCAAAGACAGCATCATGTGTTCAATGAACATGGCCGGGTCTTGTTTTTTGCTCCAATATTGCGCTATGGTAAAGTCGTCATAGGCGATCATTGATTGATCAGTGACAGCCACGGCACTAACATGAGTAGAAGAACCAACATTCGACGGCTGTTGGGCGCGCAAGGTCTCGGCAATGGAGACAAATTGTGGACCGATAACACGGGCGCGGAAAGACGGCCCTATCTTGGGCAAACTCATCAGCGCCCTGTCTGGATCAGGGCTATTCAAAGCATTGGTGACCTCGGCAGGTATGGTCGCAAGTTCAACGGGCAGCAATGTTTCTTCAGGAGAGATGTGGATCTCGCCGAACCGTCTGGCTTCCAAAGATCTCACATACATCTCAAGGCTGTCCCTTTGGGTCCGCAAATCAGTGGCGTCTTTACCGTCAATCTCTGCGTCGGAAAGCTCAACGTTAAGCCTATCCAGCATGTGGCGTCTTTCAGCCAACTGCTGGTTTTCCTTTATAATGGCCTCCCGGTCAAAGTCCGCGGCACGGCGATTGATGATAGCCATCCGGTCTTCGGGATGAGGATGGGTGGCCGGCCCGATCTCTCCGGGAACATAGTGAGTCATCGCTTGCACGAGCATGCTCCTCATGATGGATGGGGCATTCCCGGGACCGTAGAGGCCCGCCAATATATCCGTCGCCACCTGATCGGCCTTAAATTCCTGTTTCAAGCTGAATTCGCTGAATGCCCTTGATTCATCCCCATGCTCTTTCTTAAATCTCTGCCAGTCCTGAAGATAACCGGTGATGCCGTGGGCGAGTTCGTGGGCGATAAACGCATGGACTACTTTCGGGTCCATACCGGTCAATATCGGATGAAGCAAAATGGTGTTGTGTTGATACCAGGCAAGGTCTCCAAAATTTATCCTGATGCGCCCGGCCAATCCGGTATAACCAAGGTCTTGCGCGGCGGTTTTGACGACAGCAACGCTGTTTTGCAAAAATTTGATGGTCTGTTGTGGCCCCTTTTTCAGATCAGCGAGGGTAATGAAAGAGCCATGATCGCGGGATTCAGCAGCGGCCATAGCTTGTACAAAAACCAATTTGAAATTATGCGCTCTCTGCGCAGAAGCGCCTCCGAGCATGGCGTGGTCAGGACGCGGCGTTGACGTATTCGCCAAAACGGCAGCATCGGCAACCTGTTCTTGAACATTGGGCCTGCGGGTAAAGGGCAATACACCGACAACCCTCTCTTTTAATTCCCATTTCCTTTGAATGCTGACGTTTTGCTGGTGACTACGCGTCCTGTCCTGTAAACCGATCAGTTCGTGTTCAATGGCTTTGGAGATTCTGGACTCTCTGGTTTGTTGATCAATAGGCGCCCCGATCTCCTGTAAAAATCCCTCATTAAGATCGGAAGCTCCCGTGACAACGATTTGATTATTCTTTTCATCCGCATAGCCGGCGGGAACAGAACTTCCCATCTTGTGGCTAAAGCGGATGCTCTCCAGATAAGAAAGCCCCGTGTCCGGATTTTCAGTGAATAATTCTTCCTGCCGATCCAAATATTCTCTCATGGATGCCCTTGTGCCTTTCGCATCCAAATCGGGCAACGCGACAACCGAAACATCCCCCTCCTGCTTGACAGGGTTAAGCGCGGTCGCGATCAATCTTGCGTATTTACCCTCAGCATCATGTTTCCTGAAATAGGCAGCGGCCAAGTCCAAAGCACGACGATAAGCCGCTACCTTTGCGTCATCCGGGCTGACGCTTCTTAAATCCACCAATGTGCCGCGCTCTTTGCTGACTTGAACGTTATAATCCTGCCAGCCGCCCACATGCTCGTCGTTGTTGACGATCTGCGACGCAATGAATTTATCCCAGCGATTGGCCCCCATGCTGCGGACCTTTGAATTGGTACGCGTGATGGGCACAACGATCTTTCCGTTCTCCTGTTTAAGGGCGCCCAGGACAATGCCGGCTTTGATCAATCTCTGCGGGGTCCAATACGCCAGGAATTGCAGCATTTTCTCGGGACTATCAAATTCTTGCTTGGCCTTATGCGGCGCTTCAAAGAATTGTATTGCCTTGATGCTCGCCCCGTCTTTCTTGTGGGCAACATCCACGATCGTCAAATTGTTCCTGAACGCATCATATTGATACGGCCTGAGCTGGACGAGCCCTCCTTCCGCCACAGGAGAGGCCTGCAACTTGACAAGCCCTTTCGTGATCTCTTCTTCATGTCCGGCATAATTAACGAATTGACCGTTGATGGTCAGAAGTTTTGACTTGAATTCCGCCTGCAGACCATGCTTTTTCTCATCGCCGGGCTGATAGACCATTGTCAAAAGTTTGAGATCGTTGGCTATGAGCTCCTGATGGCTGTGGCGGGTTTCGGAGACGGCTTTCACATTACCTTGTTCATCCTGCTGGAAGGTCAAATAACCGTCAAAGAAGCTCAGCGGCACATTCACGGCAGAAAGTTCATACCCACGGGCCTTGGCCAAATCAAAACGGCCTTGGACGTTGGCCTCTCTCACCTGCCTATCGGCTTCGGCGGCGCGTTCAAAGGCAGCCCTGCGGGTCCTCTCGGCGGATTCGGCATAAACAACACCGGTATTCATGGATCGCGCCTCTTTCTGCATGGCCTCCGCCACTTCCAACATGGCCTGGTCAAGATTGTCCTTGGCGTTCTGTTCGTTCGCAGTACCGACGGCCTGTTCATATTCTTTTTGTTTGCGGTCCAATTCAACTTTCTCGCCTTCAGTCAAACCCTGGTCATGGGCCGAAACCACCCATTCGGCTTGACCGAGAATACGGCGGCGGGCCAAGGCATCCGTAATACCGACACGCTGGAGGGCCTGCAAAAGGTCCGCCTTGGCGGCCGCGTTGCCCAGAATGAACCGTGCTTCAATGGGAACGGCTTCCTTGCCGAAGACAGGATTGACATAACTGGCAATGTTCGAACCGTCGTAGATCTGGCCGATAATGATCTTCTTCTTGAATTCTTTTTCGCCACCGGAGGCCTGGTATGCCTCCTGCTCCTTGCGCAACTGCTCTTCCAGGGCCTTGGCCTCAAAAGAATTGCGGACATGAATGATCTCAAAACCATTGGCCTTGGCCCAATCAGCCAGCTGGTTGTGAATGGCATCGCGGACCTCAGTGACGTTATGCGAAAAGATGATGACCTTGGCTTTTGCGTCCGCCGCATTCCTCTTAATGGCGTTAATGCCGGATTCAATGGAATTCTTGGAGTCATAAATAAACCGCACGGTCCCGCCCAACACATCTTTGATCTGGACTTCAGGCCGGAGTTCAATGATGTTCATGTTCAAATCGTTAATGAACGTCGAGCGAAAATCACGCGCCGTGGCGGTCAATCCTATGAACGTTCCGGCCTGTCTGATGACATCCGCATAGGAAGTCCCGCCTTTTTTGTCAGACAATGTATTTTCATAATAAACGTCGTCGGGAGCGTCATGGAGCACCGCGAACATGCGTGCTCTGGCGTTCAGACCCTTACCTTCATCGCCAAAATGAGTCCTGCGCAGGGCCACGCCTTCACGCATGTCCATGGTCTCATAACTCAACATACGGCCCTGGGCATCTCTTTCTGTGACACGCGCTTTGTTGCCCACAATGGCGTTGACCGCCGCGTCAATGAGCTTACCCAGCTTTTCATCCGCCTCTTTAGCATCATAATATTGGCTGTCCCTGAATGTCTTGTCGGATCTCAACTGATCTGTTATCTGCTTTTTGACGTCACTACTCACGGAATACTCATAGCGAGCGTCCAGTCCTTTATACTTATTGCCCCCCATGACTGGCTGGTCGTAGGTCTTTCTGGTCACAATGCGGTTGCCGTCTTTATCCACCATGCCGCCTTTACGGCCGATGAAATCCATAACCTTCTTTATGATCGCTGTGTCGTGGGTCCGGGCCTTGGCGACTTCCGCCTGTTCTGCGGCAGACAACTTAGTGAATGCTTCGCGGCCTTCTTCAGCCATACGCAAAACAGGGGACAATAAACCGGCCTGCGGTTCATCCCCAATCACAAAAGTGCCTTTGAACTTCCCTTGTCTTGCCAGCATCTTGGATTGTTCAATGGTAATGACGTTAATGCCGGGTTTGAAATCGTGTTCGCTGAGATCTCCGGATTCAATGGTATGATGCATGGCGTCTCGGGCAACCTGCTTTTCAGCTTGGGTCAAACGGTCACCGGTTGCCGTCACTAACTGCTCCACTTCCTTGGCCTCAACAAGCTCGAGGTCTTTTTGTTCAGGAGTAGTGTCGCGCAAAACACGCTCGATCTTTTCTGCCGAATGATTGACCGTGTCAATGTCCGCTGTATCGAACGCCCCGCTTTTGTCCGCCGATATCCTGTCAAAAATGGCTTCCCCTATGGTCTTGGCGCCATGCAGGCCGACCTCAATGCCTTTTTGTTTGGCAAATTCCTTGATGTAATCTTCTATTTTGGCTTTATTGACGGCATAGTTCTTTTCAGAGGTGATGAACACAAACTTCTCGGCAGGCCTCTTGCTGGCTATCTCCGGCAACAGAGGAAGCATGATGGTCGTCTTACCGCCGCCGGCAGGATCATTGAAAATAACTTTGGCGCCTTGACCGATCTCAAATATGTGCTGTGCCGACAAACCGAGTGTCGCCTGTGCAACGTCAAAATCAAAGATGTGTCCATTTGCGGCTTTACGGTACGCCTCGGACAAAAAGCTTGTAGCATACGCCTTCTGGCGGAGATTCAATTCCGACGAAGTTTCGATCTTTGCTCTTAACTCAGTGAATTTGGCTTCGGATAAACGTGTCGGATCAGTTGGCCGTATTCTTGTCCCCTTTTCTCCGGTCAATACATCGTTGAACACGCTTTCTACGGCCTGCGCTTCCCGTTCATGTCGGGCCTTAAATGTCGGCTCATTGATACGGACGGTGTTCAGGAAACGATTGTACCCTTCACCTAATTTTGGAACGAACGCCATCCGACGGAATGAATTCCATCTGTCGGAAATACTGCGGACAAAATCACCGTTCTTTAAAGTGCCTATAAATCCGGGTTCACGGGCGGGTACTTTGGAAACTGGCTGGGCTATGAATGCTTTGTCGGGTCTTGGTGCTTCAGCGGGTCTGGCAACGGTGGAGGGTTCGCGGGTTTCCTCACGGCGAGTATCAACCGAATTGTTGTCGGCAAACATCTGGACAGAATTGGAAAGGCGGGGGGCAGGCGGCGCGCGGGAAGGCGATTGTTCCAACGCCACTTCGCCGGGCCTGCGCACGGCATCCGCGGCGCCCGGGGCCTGTAAAACACGCTCAGCATAGTCATGCGTAGACATACGGTTTAACCCGTCCATAACTCTCTGGCCTTCGGCGCCCTTAAGATGTCCATTGCTTGCTGCCTCAACCAACCCGAATGTAAGAGCTTCCGCAAACTCGTGCGACCCGACCTCGCCCCATCCCAACCCTGTTTCAGGACGAATAATCTGTACAACCCTCTTACCACCTTCCCTACCGAATGACCCCGCACCCTGGCTACCCTCCAGCATTTTGGCAGCATCAGGAGCAATATAGGTTGCAAGGCGCACATTGCCCTTTTCCCAAATGCGGGCGATTGACTTACCGTCAGCATCATAATGCTCGATGACCTTACCACCGCCATTGATATCTCTCACCTCTGTCCTAGCAATACGTCCGCGCACTGTTTCAACGGCGCTGTCCACCACATGCTGGGTGATTGGAGTATCCCTAAAAGCAAAGGTGTCCGATGTTTTACTGATGCGGTAGCGCTGGAGATTGGGAGCTTGTTGCGCCAAACTTTTACCATCGGCCCGCGCCGCTAACCGAGCGTCATTGAGATTAGTATTCATAGGAGAATAAGAGACCCCTGTTTCTCCTTCTGCCACAACAAATACTCTTGGCATCTTTCCAGGAATTATCCAGATGTCCCCTTCTCTTGGGCTTTCCGTCGCGTCCAGACTCTGAACTCCCTGCCCTTCCAAGACACGTCTGCCAATGGCCTCCGTCACCTGGGCATCCTGGCGCGCCATCTCTTCAGTGCGGCCAGAATCTCTTATTGCCGTCCTATCTTTTGACGTCCGTTTATCCCGTCTCCCGAGTTCGGCAACCATATCAGGCAGTGTCATGTTGACCAGGCGGGTTGCAGTCTCCTCTGCTGGGATCAGCCATTCTCTGGTAAGACTATCCGCTATCCAATGCTCATCACGGGCATCCAACGGACGCGGCCCTCTTTGAACCGACTGTTCAGACCTGGCTTCCGGGGCCCTCTGCGATGGGGTCTGGGTTCTGGCTACGGCAGGCTCGACGGCAGGCCTTGGCGCTTCAACAGCAGTACGCCCAGCAGCCTCACTGGCGGCCCTGCGCCTCTCCACTCTTGCATTTCTGGCATCAGCTCGAGACTTTTCTTCGAATAATCGCTGGGATCCTACGATTTCAATTTTACCATCTGGACGTCGAACACTGCTACCCAGATACCGCCTTGTTTTCCAATTATAGTCTACGGTTTGAATCTCCCCCTCAAATGCATCTCCTCCTCTGGATCTCACAAAAGCCCTATCTCCTATCTGCCAAGGGCTCACCTTTTGAAATAACCTGTCCAATTGCGCTTCTAGAGGAGCCATTACGTCGGACGAGGTTTCTACTCTATCTAAAGCCTGCAGCCTGCTATGCAGAGTTTCAAATTCTGTTCTTTCTTCCGGAGTAAGACGATTTAAATCCAGTTCTTCTGACCGGGAAACCAAATCATGCAACCGTGGATCAACAACCGGAGTAGATGGCCGGGCAGTTGAGGGGGCAGGCGGCGCTGTTTCAACAGCTGGTGCACTGGCGCGTGATGGAGCGCGGGCTGGTTCGACGATCCTGGCTGCAGAGGCAGGCCTTGCCGCTTCAGCAGCGATGGAAGATCTCGCGGCAGTGGCCGCTACTTGTTCAGCTTCCAATCTTGCTAAATTCCCCCTTGCTTCTTCTAATCGACCCCTCGCTTCAGCAAGACCAGTATCAGCTGCGGCAGATCTGACTTGGGCTTGCCTTAGGCGCTGTACCTTTGGCCCTAAGACATCCAATTGCTCTTGAAGTCTGCCGGCCTCCTGTTCTGCCCGCTCTCCGGTAAGAGTCAGCGTGCCCCCTCCTACACCAAGCTCAATTTCTCCGCTCCGGCTATATTTTGCTAATGTTTCGCTTATCGCCCGGTGGCTTTGCAGATCCTGGTCAGATACACCCTCGCTTGCTTTGTATAATTCCGCACCTTCTTGCCCACTTTCCTCCTGTGCGGCACCTACCTCACTTTGTCTTCGTGTAACTCTTTCCCGCATACTATCCGGCGTTGCCCGTTCGTGGAACCTTGAACCTGTTGAAGGTTGGGCCGGTTCGACGGTCCTGGCTGCGGCAGGCCTTACATCGACAGGCCTTGCTGCATCAGATGGTGTACCTGATGCGCGTCGGGCTGATCCATCGACATTCCTGACAAATCGACCTGCGGTATCATAGACCTTGGCTGTGGTCCCATCGGAGTTCTCAATAATCTGGGTTCTCCTGATGCCATTGGCATCATAATGTTCAGTGTACGTATATCCGTCGTCGTCCAGAGCTCTCATAACCTTGATCCTTAGTGTGCCTTTCTTGTCATGATAAGAAATTGTTTCCTCATAATCGTCCCTACCAGGAACTGAACTAGCGATCTCATCCAAAGATGCTGTATAGACTCCGGCAGGTGGTATGGACGCCTGCGGTGGACGAGCCTCAGGAACAACGGGTCTTGCCGTGGCAGCAGGCCGTGGCGCTTCAGCAGCAGCAGGCGGCGGCGTCATTCGAGGTGCGGGTGTGAGTTCAAAGCCAGGAATATAATGTTCGGCCTGCTGTAATTCATCTCCTTTGAGATCGGATCTCTGGGCAATGTCCCTGGCCCTACCAATTAAAACATCTGCGGCGGCGTCATTACCTAATCTACTTTCGGCATAAGCGGCCAATAAAGGATGTCTCCATTCATTAGGATCCAAATCCATCGCTTTTTGCGCATGGTCTCTGGCTGCCGCGTGATCACCTGATGCATTGTCAATTCCACTGACTCGTGCATGAAGATTAGCCAAGTCACCGTTTGTCGCCGGGTCCTTGGCATTGCCAGCCTTTTCTATCGCCGCCTTCGCCTGGTCGATCAGTCCCGTGTCCGGTGCGGCACCATCTTGCCTTTGAGCATCATGCTGTCTGATCAATGCATCTGCATGCGACGCATGATACGCGCCATTGTTGGGATCTAAAGCAACCGCTTCTCTGGATAAAGCCGCCGCTTTGGCCGCAGACTCGGCTGTCACAGGCGCTGGTTTGGCCCCTTTTTCTACAGATGGCCTCAATAATTCGTTACTCTGCCGATGCGAAACCTGGGCCAAACCTTTTTTAGCATTCTCATTATGCGGATCCAGTGCCAATGTGGTTCTGTAAGATTCCTCGGCCTTAGCAAGATCGCCTTTACGGAAATATTGTGCTCCTTCAGCGGCATGAAAATCCCCTGGCAATTGCCCCGACGGTTTAAGCGGTAAACTCCAAAACGCAATGCTGTGGCTGACTTCATTATTTTTGCTCTTCACGTAATTTCCGACAAATTCAGCGGTATTCTCGGGAGCGATGCCCTGGCTCTCTGCCTGTTTCATTCCTTCATTGATCCAACGCTGCTGCAGCCCTGGCTGTCTTTCCAACCATCTCTGGCTAATGACTTGAACGACGTCCAGTTGTGCGATTGTCGGCAACATACCATGAGTGCCTTGAGCGACCCATCTTAAAGCCTTCCGTTCCAAGTTGCTGATTCCGGGACTAACCAAAGCGCTCACCGGCAGTTGGAACACGGCCAAGCCGGGTCCTACACGGGAACCCAGCGGCATACCCCCGGCGAAATCGCTGATAAACTTTCCTGCCAAAGAAATCTCCTGGCCTTGTGCGCCTTTATGCATGGGCTCAAAGGCCTCGACCCAATTTGCCTGACCATCCAAGATCTTGGTAACAGCCGCATGCGTTGGCACGCTTATCATGCTCCATGCCGGCATAATGACACCGAAATCCGCGGCCCCGACAAGGGCAAGCCGCGGAAATATCATCGGATGCTCGGCAATATGTCTGATCCCTATGCGGCCTAACGGATTTTTCGCGTCAATGGCCGCCCACTTACCGGTCTGGGCCCAACTTTGCATATACGGCCGCGCTACGCCCAAAGCGCTCACCAACCCGCCAGCAGCAGCCCCGAATCCAATGTAACCCCAGCGGTTTGAAAAGTCAGACCACTTTTGATCCTTGAGTCTGGGATCATAAAGAGAAACAGCATATCCGCCGGCAGCGCCTATGCCCGCGCCTGACAAAGTTTTTACAGCAGCACGTGCCCAGAATTCGCCTCCCTTAACACCAACTTTGACCTGACCGAATGGGAGTCGTAAAATTCCAGAGCCCGCGATGCCGCCCAACGCGGCGCCGGTAGCAGTGTATTTCAGGACGCCGCCGAAACTGCGATTAGAATCCCTTAACCCAAGCGTGAGCCCGCCCGCCGCGCCCAAGCCGGCGCCAACCGCAGACCCCTTAAGAGACAACAAGCGAGACATTGTGCCGCCTGCGTTTTGTTCTCCATTATAAGCCACGTTAGCCCATTTAGGGATCGCCTGTAGCAAGCGTCCGGAAACAAAACCGATCCCGAAATCAGAAAGCCCCATCCGTCCCGAATAATTCGACCACCCCTTATTCGTTATGCCGCCCAAAACTGAAATACCGCCGTACCCCGCGGCATTGGTCCATGGCCTTAAAGCATTGACAGTACTGATAACCTTAGGATTTTTCGCCCACTGACCCGCAACTCCCTTGACCGCTTGTCCGCCAAACGATTTCAATACGCCATAAGCTGCCCCATACCCAAGGCCAATGCCAAAATCTCTTCCCAAATGTGACAACGTAAAATAACTGCCTGTCGAATTATTGCTGTAAAAATCTATACCTCCCCTGACGCTGTTGACCACGCCGCCACCCGCTACGCTGGACAAAACAGGAAACAATTGTGAAGAAGAAATCTTGGCTACCATAGAGCTCCTGCCCAACACTCCGACCACAGGACTTAAAGCCACCGACCCTCCGGCAAAGGCTGCCGTGAATTTCGCGTTCGACTGCGCGCCGCCGATAGCAGCGGCGACGAGTTCATAACCATTGAATCTCGCGCTGGGATCCAGCATATATTGTGCGGCATATCCTACCCCGCCTATGCCGGCACCGATCGGGACTGCCCACGCCACGGCTTTGCCCACGCCTGATATTGCTTTGGCGGTTGTGCCCATCTGTGCTATTTTCCCGCCGGTGGCTATTTCTCCGATACCGGTCACCATCAACGCCGTTGTCACAATACCAAAGGGGGTGGGATTTGTTACGTCGATAGCGTCCAATGTGTTATAGGACAGCCCCGTCCATTTGTGTCCATATACCTTAAGGGTGGTCATGGAACCGTTGCCCCAAATACCATTGGAAAAAAGAGCGCTGATGACACCGTTTCCTGTGTGGTCCTGCGTTATTCCGTGTGCGGTGGCTATCCACGATGTGCCATCGGCCGTTTTAAAAGGTTTGGTAGTTTCTCCCTCAACAACATCTTGCAATGTATTCAAATCCATGACATTGATGTTCTTCTGGACATGCTGTTCTGCCTTGGCAGATGCTTGCAACCAAGAAATCCCCGCCATATTCACTGCCATCATTGTCGGGAACACATTATTGAGCGCCAAATCTGTCGCGCTTCCCGTCTTTTCTGTGATCACATAGTGATCGTAATTGCCGGCGATCTCGCGTTCCTGACCTGTAACAAAGTCCTTGATCTTCGCGTTAGTGATCGTTCCGTCATGTGCGACGTCCCTTATGACCGACCGCAGAAGCTGGCGGTTATCTCTATCTTGTGAGTCATACAGATTCCGTACTTCGTGGACATCCTGAACTGGATTGCCTAGTTTGTCATAACCGCGGCTTGTGACTGTGCTGATACGTTCAACAACGGTGCCGTTATTATTCAGAACGGCATTTTCCGGGATCACCCGTGTGGAGGGGTGCGCATCATCCACAACACCGATAACTTGCGCATCTCCTTTACTGTTCAAAGCAAGACGCACATCCCTTTGGGGGACATAATCGGAAGACGCATTCAGTTCGACGAATTGTATGCCTGCTCCGCCGGTATCAGCAGTTATGGAGTTGTTATAGTCCTTTTGCAACGCATCGACCTTGGCTTGTGCCAGTTTCAGTGCGGTCCCGTCACCCGTGTCGTCAACATATTCCTTGGATACGGTCCTTCCGTCGCCCGTCTTTATCTCGATCGCGTATTTCTTGCGCGAAGAGGTTTCCGTCCCGATCAAAGCTCCGTCCCTGTCAAAACCCACGTTCTGGATACGGTTTTCACCATTGCCTATAAATAAATTGACCACCTGTCCATCCTGGACTTCTCCTCCGGTGTATCGGATTTTATGGACCTGATCGGGAGATGCTTCGATCTCATTGCCATTCCTGTCTTGATAAAAGACCTTGCCCTCGTCATTCTTTTTTTCATACCCTGGGTAGGAGTCTTGGTCCCCCAGCCGTACAATGGTCTCTACGAACGTCCCGACCTTTGACCCGTTCGCATAAACCACATCCTGACCGTTCTCATTCTTAACAATGGCTGCTTGATGGCGGCCGTCGTACATCAGATCCGTGGTTTGCGCGACAGTTCTACCGTTGAGGTGTTCAATATTCACGTGGGCAAAGATGGAAACGGGCTTTCCATTACTGTCGAGGGCTTCCCTGCTTTCCCAATAGCTGCCTCCAAGCGATACCCTGTCATGACCCGAGATGTCCTTATAAAAATACGCGTCCACTTTTTGACCATTGACGATCGCCTTGGGGGCGCTCACGTCCGTGGTCCCGTCTTCTTTGATGGAAACAATGTATTCAACCGGAACGCTTTCATCCGGCGGCTGACTGCGCGGAACAATGACTAGCTGGCCTTCTGCGCCGCGGCGGGTCTCCGGCGGAGCCAAAACGCTGGAAGGCAGTGAATCAATTTTATGGATCGTGTTCCCCCTAAAGCTGTCCGTCGGCCCCAAGACCATCTGGCCTTTATCATTGATGCCGGAGGGAATAAGGGCATAGCTCAATTGATCGTTTGTTGTGCCCACATTGAACAAACGTGTATTCGGGCCGTATGGGGATGAATTGAATTCCTGCCCTTCTTTCCCTTTGTATTTATCCTTGATCGTATTTCTGGAGCTGCTTTCCCCTCCGGCATTGGCTTGCTCTTGCGTAGACCCGCTTAACTCGGGATGAAGCAGCGTGCCTTTAACCAAATTCAAGGCATATTTGTTTCGGCCCTCGACGCTCACCAGCCGGGTACCGGATATGGCCGCCGTATTCTTACCAGTAATGAACGTGCCTTCAGCCGCGGGGGCAGCGGCCCAATCCCATTGCCCGTCTTGAGTGGCAGCCCTTCCATGCATTTCCAAATCTTTAAGATATCCTAAGACCCTGGCAGTTCTCTTGGTCTTCTCGTCCGTCTTCTCTATAACACCGGGCATATCGGCTTTGATCTCACGGTCGTCCGCCTTCCATCCATTGCTCCACCGGATATCTCCACCGGAATGACGGACGAGGAACATCCCATCTTGAGCATACGCGGACAGGCTTTCCGTATGATAATATTTGTTAGTAAGAGGATTTTCATTCGGCGAGCCGTCTTTATTCAACGCGCCGGTCTTCTCATTCGTCACCGGCAGAGAATTATCACGCGTGATCCCGCGCGCGTACGCGACAAATTCGGGATTTTCTTCGAGGCCGTTGGGTGTCAGGGCAACTCGTTGTATGGCATTACCGCCGGGAACTTTGTCATCCACAACGCTGAACGCCTGTTCGTTGACAACTTTCACGCCAAAGATATCATGATCGGCCTTCAGTTCGCCTATTCCGGCAGGGTCCTTGCTATTGAGCTTCTTATTTGACTCTCCGCCTCCGGCCAACGGAGCGATCGAAGAAAGGTTTAACGGCGCCATGCTGCCCTGGGGGTTTGCCTGCGGGGTCACCAAAAGCCTGACCCGCCCATCTTCAGTCATCCCGACAGCCATTCCCTCTGCTGTCCTGTCTTTATCAAATCTCCGTCCCCATTCTGTGGGTTTCATCAAATCCTTATTATTGACTTCATACCCGGCTTGTATCCCCCTGACCCGTTCGATCTGATCCTCATGCGCTATAAGCACCGCGCCTTTATCAAAACCCATGTCCCCTTTCAACGCGACATCTATCAGATCATTACCCTTATATTTCCATTGCTTTGTGTTTTTATCGAATGCGAATCTATCCTCCGTGCCCATCATATGGGCCTCTCCAATGCCGCTGACAAAACCCGTTACCGGTTGGGCGATCTGGATCTCTGTTGCATTAATACTATTCACTACGTCCGTTTTTGTCGATCCCGCTCCGAAACTATATGCCCTTGCTCCTGTTTTTTCGTCCGCAATATTGAGGCCACCCGTGACAATATCCTGGTTGGGCTTCAACATGACCCCGCCCCTGCCCTCATGCCTGATGCCATTCTGGTCTGTGCTGGCCCATTGCCAAGGCACAATGACCGTCGGTTTGTCCTTCAATGTGATGCCGCGTTCGGCAATATTGCCGTAGAGCGACACAAAACTTTCCCCAATGAACACGGAATCGAATTTGCCGCTGACCTCATTAACGTAGCCGTCTAATATGGGAGAGATCGTGACCTGCGCGTTTTCACCGGCGGACAAGTAGTCCTGTTTAATATTATCGGGGTTTTGATCGGCATTTTGAACACTGTTGTTCTCATTCCCGCCGGAAGACAAATTATTATTGGGTTGCTGCGCCTTTGCCTCCAAGATCGTTTCAATGGTTCTGTTGCCGCCCACCTGGTCTATCCCCCCGAATTTCATACCGCCTTCCAGCATGTTCAACTGCCAGCCCGTATGGACCTGTCCTTCGGGATTGGCCTTGTCCATCATGTCGCGCGTTATACTTTGGATCCAGATGGAATCCAGATGGGTGTTGCGCTCCCCTTCCGATGCCGTGGGGCTTGAATATAAAAGTCCTTTCGCGTCCGCGTAACCCTCGCCGGCATTGGCCAGAGCATATTTGGACGCGCCGAGTCCGGCGATCTCGGAAAATCCATTTTCCTTCAAAACCCTGTTGATCTCCCGAAGTTTATCACTGTTGAAAAGCAGATCGTCGCTTGTCTTGGCGATCGTGGTGCGGTGCACGTCCAACACGCGGCGGTCTGTTGTGCTTTCAGGCAATTCCCATGAACCGTTTTTCCACTTAAAGGTCTCTCCATTCTGACCTTTGATGGCATAGGCATCCACAATTTCGACCATGTCCATCTGGCCCGCATAGTTCCCCTGCCGGTTCACAGAAACCTTTGTATCCAGCTTGTACCGGGTAATATCAGCCAGTGAAGACGCCGTCGGCGTTGCTCCATTGAGACCGGTACGATAGCGCACCAAATTTCCATCAGCGTTCTGAGTGGTGCTGATCACACTGTTGTGCTCCACCTGGTTGACATATTCGTTCCCATTCCATACCGGCGCATGGTTCGGATTAATGCCCCCGTTCTGGTTAGAATACACGACGCTGCCATTGCCGAATTCAACCTGAAAGTCCTTGACGGCGATTTGGGCGGTTGGGGTTTCTGGGTCCAAATGCAAAACAGCCAGTGTCGGGTTGATCTTTAACAACAGATCTTTGCTCAACAGTCCGTACCGGGCCACGGTCATGGCCGCGTCTCTTCCGCCCCCGCCTGTTTCATCCCCGAAAGACCGATTGAACATAAAACTGTTGGTTATCCCGCCAACGTCCCTGTTAGCATCATTGCGGACCAAATACCCGGAAAAATTCATTCCTTGAATTCTATCGTTCTGGGTGGTCACTTCCATTTGCGTTTGTTTTTGAGCGAACAAAACGAAACTTGGAGCTTTGACCGTTGGTGTCTTGTCATCGCCGGAGAAATTTAATTTAATATTGCTGAAACCAGGACCTGCTGGTGTTGCCTGTCCGGTCGGTGCAAAAAGATTGCCATATAAATTTTTTTGCGGCTGTTGTGGGTTATACACTGCCCCGCTGCCCAGGAAAGCCCCGCTACTTTCTATATGTCCACCATCCTGAACAAACGTACGCACAACAGAATCATTGTCCGATAAGTCGATTTTATATGTCCTGGTTGCCGTGCCGTCTTTTTCGCTTACGTGACTGGGAGACCCCAAGGTCACAGCCTTTAATGTATTAAATTGAAATGTGGTCGTACCAGTCCTGCTGACAAACGCCTGTGTCTGATCAAAAAACTTCTTCCCGTCTTGTCCAGTTAAGGCGGCCAGAGTTTGTACCGTAGAATACGGCCTGTCCTTCAACAGAACCGGCTGAGCAACCGTCGCAATGTCTCCCAAAAGAGATCTAACGATCCAGTCCTTATAATCACTCGTTCTGGCCAAAGGATTGTACGTTCTTTGTGTTTCATAAACCACGCCGCCCGTACTTCCGGAAGAGACGAAATCAATTTGCGATGCAACAGAGCCCTTGGGGACAATCTGCTCCTTGCCATCTTCGGTTTTAATAGTTTCATTATTTAGGGTGTTGGAACGCTGTTGAAAAAGATTTGCTCTGGCATTCATCCCAAGCCATGCGCCTGTAGTTTCTTCATCACCAAGCGATGCGGCTCTAACCATTTCATCAAAATCGCTTTGACTACCCTTCTTCTGCTCCGTGTTTCTAATGGCTTGAACATCTTTGAAAATGTCCTCCGCATTGCCACCGGTAAATTTGAGAGAACCATTATGATTTTTTATAACACCATTCTGATATGTAACTCCTTCATCGCCCGTCAAGGCACGTCCCTGCCCGCCAAAACCATAAAACTGAAGCAATATTTGCTTGCTGTCGCCCGCGCCCACGTATCTACTTAAAAGGTCCACGTTCCTATTGCCCTGGTTTAAGTGCGCGGTCGGGCCTTGGGAAGGCGTCCATGCGTAAGCAACGTTTATGCCATGGTCGTCATTGCCACGAACGCTGATGTTTGTCCCCTGGCGCTGATAATATCCGAGTTCATCCAGGCCCAGAGGGCTTCCGCCGGTCAAAAGGACATCGGGTCCGCTTGTTAGGACAATGCTCCTGCCCTCTTTGTCTGTCACACCGTTTAAAATTTGACTGGATTCCACATTATTAAATTGCCAGATTCCTTTATAACTTGGCACATCCATCATGAAGTCCAATGTCTTTAACCCTTCGGTATCCGCAATATCAATCTTGGTCAAAGAATCATTGTTTTCGCCCCTGCCGTTGAATTTGCCGATGCCCCTTCCGACATACTGACCATTCTCTAAAGATTTGGCATAAACCAATTTAGTGTCGTGGCCCAAACTATTCACAGAGTGCCGAATTGTCCTGTAGATAAATCTCAAATCCATAAACTTCTTGGCACCGGCGCTTCTTTCATCCAGTTTTGCCGACACCGGAATTTCTATTGCCAGCGCCTTAATGTTATCAATGACCGGATTGCCCAGAGAACTGATGACATGTTCCGTGTTGATGAGCCCGGGCGTCAGCAAATGGTTCTGGATGAGGGCGTATTGATACTGAAGTTCGAGGTCTTTCGGGGCAAGAGGGCCGCCGCCCTGATCATAGGTGGGAACGATGAGTCCGCCGGCCACGCGCGTATACGCGTTGACGTCGCCACCGGAGGCATGGTCGGCTTTAATGCTGTCACGCAGTTTATCCATCGCCAGCGCGTTCTGGGTGGTAAAGCCGGTGGCACTGCCGATCGTATCGCTGTAAGAAACAAAACTTTTGACCGACCCCCAACTGCCGGTGCCGATGAATTGCTCCAGATACGGCGTGCCATACAAAGCATCCGTCCCCGGCTTCATATAGGTAAGGCCGGCCAGCCCCGCGGTTTGCCAAGGGCCCATTTTGGCACCACCCTGCGGTAGCGGCCCCACATTGCCCTCCGCATACCATTTTTCCTGTGCCTCTTGACGTTTCGCTTTCTCGTCCTTTACCGATTGGGGCTCTCTGTCCAAAGCAGTCACCAGCCCGCCCGCGGCCAAAGCCGTGGTGAAAAATAAAAGCGTGCGGATCTCCGCCTTTTTCTGGCGGTATGCGTATGATTTGTCATCCTTGCCGATTATAATCTGTTCCAACTGGTCAAGCCCCATGTACATCCCTGTGCGAACGGCACCCTCAAGGAGCGCTCCTTCCAAGGACATCCGCCTGTCTTTGGACATCGCCGATTGCATCTCCAAACTCATGACCTGACTTAAACTCCTGGAGGCCGTGCTATCGACCTTAAGGCCGGCCTTCAGCGCGAGCAACCTCACGCCCATGCCCGAAAATTGCCCGACCATGCCGGGCAATTCATTCCTCAAACCCGCGCCCATGGCAGCGCTGAAACTGTGGGGCACCCACTCACGCGGCGTATTTTTCAACGCACTGTTGTATGCTTCATTCGCGCCCGCATTCCACTCTTGCCGCTGATTGTTATCAATGGCTGGTCCGGTATGGTCGGCCTCATACTTGGCTTTGGCGTCCGCGGCCGCTTTCTCATCTTTCCAATGCCCCAAATCCTCAAAATCTTTAGTGCCGTGCATCATTTTATCCGTGACCTCGGCAAACGCCGTCAACGCCATGCTGGAGGCCAACGAGGAAGCCACCTGCGTGACCGCTTCCTTGATGATCGCGCAGGCCCCGTTGGAATCCTTGCAATCCATGGCCTTGTCAATGGCCCTGACCACCAGATATTCCGCCGTGCCTTTGACCGTCCCATACATCATCCCCTTGGCAAAGCCCTTGGAAAATACAACAATGGCCTGCGACGTAGTCATTGACGGCACTACCGGCACCGGCGGGACCTGCGGCACGGAAACCGGCGCTGATCCGGGAACCGCCTTGGAACCAAAACCAAAAACACGTTTAATGCCGCTTGAAATTTTATTAAAAAAAGTATTGATCTTCTGGCCCAAACTGGCAATGAAGCCCAAAAATCCCGTAGGCGCCGGAGGCGGAGGCGGCGGGGTCACCCCGGTCGCCGGACCCGTGACGGCCCCCATCCCGTAAGTGATGCCTGCCGAAAGGGCCGTGCTTAAAATAAACGCCCCCACCCCGTTGCACACGCCCGCCTGCACACACATCGTCGCGATGGCTTGGGAGATCTGCGAAGCCGTCATGGAAATAGCAAAAGCCATGGCCACATCAGTGCCGGCTTTGGCGGCGGTGCCGATACCGGCGGTGACCAGGGCAAGCCCCACATTCATGCCGATCTGCCCAAGGGCCGCTTTCCAGGTCAGGCCCGGCAGATCTTTGGAATTGTCGCGCCACCTGTCCCCCCAGACAAACGCCCTCAACGGCTCCGGCACTTCTTCAAACGCGATGCCCGCGGCTTGCCCTGAGCCTGGTCGAAGGGCCTTCACATCCTTGATATAAACGAACCCGTCAAATTTTTGAATGAACTCCTGTGCCGGCAAAGAACCCGCGATGCCGATATCATTAAAATACACCGTATCGTTCTTGACCGCGGTCACGGTCACAAAATGCTCATCCTGTAAATGGGCCAGAAATGGCGTTGGCAATTTGACCACATCCGCGGGTGTTATCTTCACGCTCTGATAAGAAACGCCCAGCGCCTGCGCTACTTTATCCAGAGCATACAGCGAAGTTTTTAATTTCAGATCACCAACCTTGATGACATCGCTGACCAAGTCCACCGAAACAGTCAGCACAGCCAATTCTTCCACCGAACGCACAACGCCTTCGTGGTCCAAAATATCTTTCAGGCCGTAAACAGCGCAATTAAAAGGATGGATCCCGGGCTTGCCCAGCCATTCGGTAATGGCGCGGATGCGTTCGCGGGTGAACGTGCCATTGGCCTCCAAAAGCAGCGCTCCCTCCCCCTTTGTGGGGAGGGTCGGGGAGGGGGTGCCCAGATTCACCTGCAAACGGGCGTTGGGTTTATTGATGATCTGTTTGAGCAGATATTCAACGCTTTGGGACGCTTGATACGAGGCATCAGGCAGGGTCAGGCCCGGCTCGATCATGCGCACGGCCGGGATGCTGTTGCCCCAAAGCACGGCCGGGTTATAGCTGAAAGCCCAGCTGACCTGGTCCGGGATAAAAATGGCCAAAACCACGATCGCGACGGTCCTGATCCAGGAATGGAAGCGGCTGACAACGGGGGTGGCCAAAACAACGGACTCCGGAGCCGTTTGGGCGGCTTCAGACAAATTTTCCCCGCTTTCGGGGTACTCATTCATGTTGATTCTGTCGTTTTGGCTCATTAGTTTTTGCTATTTTTTGGATAAAGGATTGTCAATAACTGAAGTATAACACATTATATATAAGCGGCAAATTTTTGCAAAATTTTTTACGCATTTATTTGCTTATATTGCAATAGGTTACGTCTTTTCTCCAAAATTTTTTAAATATATTCCAAAACTTTGTTCTTATAAGTAATAAAAATATTAAGAAAGCGTTTTCTTTGTGAGCACATGACTTACGGGAATTATGGGGACACAATACTTAATTCAGCGATCAAAGCCTAGGAATTAAGCATTATGCCCCCATAATTCCAGAATGGAAATTATCAGAATGGAAACTTATGTGTGGAATTCAGATTGGAAATTACAAGAATGGAAGAAATATTGCTTGAATGGGGCTGTTCTGAATGAAGTGGCTATCATCGGATCATATCTTAAATTATTGTTGCAATAATTTAACATTTATGTTATTATTTTGATATGGAATTCAATGAGTTTCTCAAAAAATACCAAAACCTGCCGCTTTTAAATACTGATCTCCTTTTGACCGGAGAAACGGATCCCCGCTTATTACGGGTCCAGCTGTCGCGTTGGGTCAAAGCAGGGCATCTCTTTCGATTGAAACGGGGAGTCTATGCTTTTGCGCCGCACTTTCAAAAAATTCTCCCTTCGCCCTATCTGATCGCTTCAGTCCTGACCCGGCCATCCTATGTGAGCCTGGAAAAAGCCCTAGAATTCCATGGGCTCATTCCGGAGGCGGTTTTTACGGTCACATGTGTGACCACCAAAAGGCCGGGCCGGTTTGAAACACCGCTGGGGAGGTTCAGCTACAATCACGTCCGGCCGCAATTGTTCTGGGGGTATGCTTCAGTCCTGCTTGAGGACCAGTCCGGATCCATGGCCCATCCGGAAAAAGCGCTTCTGGACCTTATTTATTTAAAGGCGCCGCGACTGACCAAAAATTATCTGGAGGGGCTGCGGCTGCAAAATTTTGAAAAGATCAACGCCGGTAGGCTGCTGGAATACGGCCGCAGGTTCAAGAAACCGCGCATGCTTCACGCGGCCGGGATGATCATCGCATATATGAAAAAAACGGCATCCACGGAGAAAAAACTATGAAAGACCATTGTCTGGAGCTCGCCCGGCAACAGTCCGGTCCTTCCGAAAAATATAATGTCCTGCGGGAATACACGCAGGCCTATGTTCTCAACATCATGCAGGAGGCGGGGGCGCTGCGGTCTTGCGTGTTCGTCGGCGGAACGGCACTGCGCTTTCTGTATGATCTTCCGCGCTTTTCAGAAGACCTGGACTTCTGTGCGGTCGGCCCATACGATCTTGTGTTCGCTGACCTCCTGGGCAAGATCAAACAGGAGCTGGTCCTGGCCGGCTATGAGGTCAGCGTCACCTACAGCGACGATAAAACCGTTCATTCGGCGTTTATCAAATTTGAAGGGCTGTTGTTCGAGGCCGGGCTTTCACGCTTAAAGAGCGAAAAATTCTCCATCAAGATCGAGATCGATACCAGGCCGCCCGGCGGCGCGGTCGTTGTGACAAGGGTCATCAATAAATTCTTCCCCATGGCGTTTTTAACGTATGACCTGCCGTCGTTGTTCGCCGGAAAGATGCACGCCGTCCTGAGCCGCAAATACGTCAAAGGACGGGATTATTACGATATCGCGTGGTATCTGTCTAAGCGCAAAGACCTGCTACCCAATCTTGCCCTGCTTTCCGCCGCGCTGGAACAAACGGGCTGGAAAGGACCGGCCGTGACCGGGGAAAACTGGCGGTCCGTTCTTGCGGCGCGGGTTGAACAAACGGATTGGAAGATCGTGGACCAGGACGTCAACAATTTCCTCGAGCGGCCAGAAGACCTGAAGGTGTTGACGAAAGAGAATGTTCTTCGATTGCTCGCAGAATAGGACGCTGTCTCTGTTTATTATTTCCCGGCGCCCAAGGCCTGCAGGGGGTTATTTTGGATGAAATCAAGGAAAATAGGGCCAGCCACTAAAATAGCCACCACCGGGAAGATAAAGAACAGGAGGGGAATAAGCATTTTCAAAGGGGCTTTTAAGGCCACGGTCTCCCCGCGCCTGAAACGGGCCTCGCGCATATCTTCGGAAAGGATGTTGAGGGCCTCGCTCACCGAGGTCCCCATGCGGTCGGCCTGAATGAGGGTGCGGGAAAAGGTGGAGAGATCCGGCATCTCATATTTGCGGGCCATGTCGCGCAAGGCGTCGCGCCGCGGCTTGCCCACGTTGATCTCCTGCATCATGCTTTTCAATTCCTCAATGATCACCGAACCGTGGGACTTTTCCACCACGTATTTGAGCGCCATCATGAAATCCAGTCCCGCGTTGACGCAAAGCCCCAGCAAGTCCACCGTATCCGGCAATTCGCGCAAAATCGTGTCCCTGACTTTCTTGATGCGCGCCTTCAGCCACAACTCGGGAAGCATATATCCGGCCGCGATGCTCATCAGAACAGAAAACAGCAGGATCTCCTTGCCGACGTAGGACACGCTGGTCCACAAAAAAATGAGGACCAGGATCTCCTTGATCAAAAAGAATTCCTCGACGGAAATAGCGGTCCTGCTCATTCCTAAGTCCGTGGCCATGCGCCTGCCCAAAGGCAAAACAGCCAACGGCTTATTAAAAAAAGCCAATTTGCTGATCATGCTAAAAATGAGCTGCAGCGGCTTTTTTTTCTTCGGCTTGACCGTAACAGGCGGCTCCATGCCTTCAACGGTGAAACTGCCAACGGGGTTTAATTTCAATGTCGGGCGGCCCTTGACAGGCATCAAAGCCAGGGCCAGGGCAAAGACGGCAAAAAAGGCGAACATCAGTGACAAGACGAGCATGGCTATCTCCCGGTAATTGTCATTCCCGAATGCTTCTGTCGGGAATCCAGTGCATTAGTGTCTGGACCCCCGACAAATACATTCGGGGGTGACAGCGCTAATATTAAATGTCCTTGAACGTTGATATCTTCAAAATACTCAACGCCCCCACCACCCACAAAACCAGACAGAGGGCCACCAATTTCTGTCCGTCGGGGGTGTGGAGCATGGGGTCAAAAAATTTGGGATTGGTCGCCGAAACGCCGAAGACGAAAACCACCGGCAACCCGGTCATGACCGCGGCCTGGATCTTGCCCTGCACGGTCAGGGTCTGGAGATTCTGCTCGATCTTCCTGCGTTCGCGTATGGTGGTGACGATGCGCGAAAAAATGAGCGGCAAATTTCCGCCGGTCTCGCGCGCTAATAAAATGGCGGTGATCATCTGCTGAAGGCCGGGGGAGGGCATGCGCTGGTAGAGCCGGTTGAGCGACTCGTCGAGCGCAACGCCCATTTTATTCTCGCCGAGCACGATGCCGAATTCCTGCCTGATGGGCTCCGGCATTTCCTCCGTGACCGCCTCAACCGCCTGGATCAAGCTCAAGCCCCCGCGAAAAGAACTGGACATGATCATCAGCGCGTCCATCAATTGATCGTTGAATTTCGCTTTGCGGTCCCTGATGATCTTCGCGACATACAGCCGCGGGATAATGGCCCCCAGCGCGATCCCGACAAAGATCCCGAATACCCGCGCGTCATGAAAAAAAACAAACCCCGCCAGACCAAGGGCGGCCGGCGCGATGATCTGCAGGCGGTAGGCCTTTTGAAAATCCCGGCCCTGCAAATGAACGTCAACCTTTAAAGCAAGGTCCTTGGCGTTCTTTTCATTCATTTCCCTGGTCTTGGCAATGACCACGGGAACAAGGGTATAAGACAGCACGCCGGCACAAATGAAAAACAAAAACAAGGTCATTTCAAACATGATACCGCGCTCCTAAACATGTGTTTTCATCAGTAATACGGGTCGCTGTTGGGTTCGCGACAATTGCCGGAACATCCCTGGATAATGCCCGCTTCACACGCGGCAACATCAACAGCCGTGACGCAGGCGCGACGGCCGTTGTCGAAACAACGCTCATCATACCATGTCCTTGTGGCCGTATCGTGGGCGCACTCAACGGTGCGTTTGGGATCGTATTGCCGGCCGAACGCAAAAGAATCGCCGGCGGTTTTCCATCGTCCGTAAAAGGCGCGCACAATAGGGCCTTTCATCCAAAACAGCGCCGCTAAAATGATCGCGATCAAAAGCGCGTATTCAATGACGGCGCGACCGCGATTTCTAGCGACCCAGTGTGTTCTCATCAAAGGCTCCGGCAGGGCAGGGGACGAATTTGACTTCCATGTGATTCGTCGACCGGTTGCCTGTATACACGGCGCATACCGTGGTCTTGGTCCCCTGGCTCAATAATGAATCCACCGTGGCCCAGCAACTCGCGGGGATCGTATTGAAGGGATCGCTGCCAACAGTATTGAGCATGAACGCCTGCCCGACCGATTGTTGGTCCGCCGCGGTCCCGCTGTTGATAACATAATTTCCCGCAATACCCAAACCCTGTCTCTGGCAGGCGGACAGCCCGGCGGCCGATCCCGGCACTGTGCCGGGTTTGCCAAAATGAAAATTCCACACCGGAACCGTATTATTGAACGTCGTTGTCGCCGGGCGTTCTTCATCCCAGCGGGTGACGCGCGTCAGGACCCGGCCGTCGTAATCTTTTAACTCGGAGTGTTGTCTCGTCCACAAAAACCCGTCGGTGTCTACTTCAATATGCGGCAGATTGTCACGGTTGCCCGTGCCATACTCGCACATGCCCGCCACCGGGCATTTGCCAGGCCCCATGCCTTCGGCCCGGACCATATGCCAATGCTGTGCCCTTGACGGATTTTTGGGATCAACGGGGCTTTGCCAGCCATACACAAGAAAATTAGGCATCTTGTCAAGATACAGCTGATAGTCCTGAAGGACAAGGAACAAAGACGGCACCGGCCGCTGGTCCGGATCGATCGTTCCGTCGGCAAGCATGGTCCCATACAGAAAATTATCCAGCATCATCTTGCCGTGAGCGACCGTTCCCAGCGCCGCTTTGGTATTGCCCTTGATCGTTCTTAAATGTTCCTTCCTGGCCGTGAATTGCGCCGACTGCGGCCCGGACAGATCATAGCTGTCATCCACCCATTTCTTATACAGCGATGGGGTCGCGCATGGGTCAAAGGCGGGCACGGGGCAATTTTGTGGCTGTTCAGGAGGAGCGGGTTCGCACACCAAAGACCGCGGCAATTCTTGGCAGACCGCCGGCAATGACGGGCACAGAACGCCCGACACGCTGCTTGCGCATGCCTGAAGATCGGCAAGACTATTCTGCTTGGCCGTTTCGCACGCAGAGATCTGTGCCTGGGTGCCGGTGCATATCTGGGCGGACACATCGGCAATTTGTTGTGCGATCCCGTTAAGTACCGCGGCCTTGGCGCTTGCGTCGCATGGATCAAACGAGGCGGCACAGCTGGGCGTCGCACAAGACAGGGCATCCAAAGCATCCTTGCATGTCTTGAAACGAACATCATTGGTTGAATTCCAGTCCAGGCATGCGATGACGCTGTTCAGCGATCCCCACGGGTTGCCTTTGAATTGGCCGGGGTTGGAATAGCAGCCGGGACAGGTGTCAAAGGTTTTGGTATAATCAATCTCATCGGGGGTCATTTGCGCATATTGAGGGTCGCTCTCACGCGGCATGCACCAGGCATTGAACTGCGGAAAAACATACGGTGTTATACCAAGGAACAGTCCCCTGTCGTGATAATCCTTCAAAAGATCATCCGTGGTCACGTCATCCTCGTCGCTGTTGAGCCAGGCCGTCAATGTCAGCCGCCAGGCCGTCAACCTGTTCTCAAATCGATACAAAACCCCGCCGCCCTCCTGGCAGATCAGGGCATTGCTGCCGTCGCATTCGGGGCCGATCCACACCGCGGCTTCCGGATACCATTCCTTCAAATTGGCCCTCAAAGTGTCATCATCCTGCGCTAAAAGCAGTTTGGCCCAGGCGTAGAACCCTTTCAGGGAATAAACGATGTCGTCCATCGGGTCTTCCGGCCAGTCCGCGGCTGTGGCCGGCGTGCACTTGGGGCAGGAAGTTCTGGTGCAGGCGTTTCTGGGACATTCATTATACGGCCATGTGGTGGAACAATACTGGTCTGCCCCTTCTCTCCACCAGAACCCGTTCGGGTCAAGACCGGGCTTATCCGCACAAAAGGGGGCCCGTGAGCAGAGCGGACTATCCGGGTTCACGCAATCTGGGTCATTTGGGTCCGGGCCCACCGCATGAAAAATTTGAGAGATCTTAACCTTATCCGGCCTGCGATAGTCCCTGACACCGCCGGGGCCCGGGATCCTTAGGCCATCGCCGGTATTGCGCATGTCACCCATGTCCCAGAACAGGGAAAATATGCCTTTGGCCTCAGCTTGGCGATCCTTGAACACTTTCTTTTCTACGTCAACCCCGAACGTGGCCAGAAAACTTGTGCCGCCGGAATATTTCGGATAGGTGGGGTCATAAATAAACGGAAAGGATGGGTCCGCTGCCGCGCATTGGGCCGGCACGGTAAGCAGACAACTGGCGGGCCGCAGGCGCTTGCCGTTGAAGGTCAGGGGCACACAGCACTTGTTGCAATGCGGATCACTGTTGGGCGTGCCATCCGGATTTTTCGGGCAGGCCTCTGTTATTTCTCCCAGCAAGGTGCCTAACCCATCCAGGAAAACGGTAAGGTCCATGCCTGACATCGCTCTTTTAAGGGCTTTCAGGCGTTCGGTATAAAAAAATCCATACCGGCCGATCTTATCGTCGGAAGCGGGCCCGAATTTCCCGTTGGTATTGATGTCAAAATAATCAATGATCTTGCCCTGGTCCGAGACCAAACTTTGCGCGCCGGCGGACAAGCCCTGTTCCAAAAACCGGTCCTTGAGGGGCAATTTGGTATGCATTTGGTTGAAGGCCTTCACGGTCTTCACATCATTATAGACCGTGATCAGTGTGGCGGCCGCTCCCCCTATGGCTAAAGTGATCATGACGGCCGCAAGATGGGTGCCGGCCCCGGCTGTAAAATATATAATAAGGGCGGCGGCAATGAAGCTAAGAGCAACGACAACCCAGCGCGCGAAACCGGACTTTTCAAAGCCCCCGCCCAGCGAGCTTTGGATCAGGGACTCGCCATAACTGGCAATGCCCGAAACAGTGTTGGCGGCCGCATTGGTGGCTGCCGTGGTCGTCATGTTCTTGATCTGCGACACGCGTCCCCAGTTGAGCGTGACGGCAAAAAAGATGAGCGCGATGGCGGCCAGTAAAATAAGAACGAGGGCGGCTTGCCCTTTATAATTTTTCATAGTCACTGCCCCAGATCCACCCCGGGAGAAGCGTTGATCCTCGAGGGGTGATAAGCGTTCGATTGCAACCGTTCCAGGTTCCCCGTGGTGATCGCTGTGTTAAAAGAAGCATCGTATGCGTACTGACGCTTGGCCACGTCCATACCGACCCAGCGGAACACCTGGACCATGCCGTAAAGCAAAAACATGGCCGCGATCATGGCGAACACGAATTCAATAGTAGACTGCCCGTTGAATTTCCTCCCCCTTGTCATGGCGCTCCCCCCAAACGCAATTGCCCCGACGCGTCCGTTTTCCAAAAATGCCCCTGCTGGTCCAGCATCCGCGAACGCACGTACAAAATCTTGCTGGCGCTGTCGAAACAGGTCCTGGCGATATTGTTGACGGAAAAACAGCCACCGCACACCTCGACAGCGGGCACTTCACTGGGCACGCCGATACCCCCACACATGCGCCCCGTGTCATTGGACAATTGTATTTTCCGCTCGACTAAGTCCACCTGGTCCTTGCGGTTGACCGAGCGGATGAATTTTCCATCGAGATCATACGCCTTGCCCTGATTTATCAAAAGATGATTGCCTTTGGCTGAACCAAAAGCCGGCTTGGTATAGATCGCCATATCATTCAAAAGCCCTACTTTGCCGACAGCGGCATCCGGACTGGTCATATCAAGGTCGCCTTCCTGGGAATCGAACACCACGGCCCCGGTGGCAATGCCATCGTCGTTATAATCCACCTGATAGATCGTTTCCTCCTGGCCGTCTCCGTCCACGTCAAAGGAAGGGTAGGAGCCATGGTCGGCATCAATGTGCAAGGGCTTACCGTCATCCTCATTATCGTCCATGGCCTGCACACCCCTCCACTGCCAGGTCATGTTCGCGTACAAAGACGAGGGGGGATCATTGGAAAGGTTGTCATCATGGTTGAGGTCAAAGCGTTCCGGCCCTGTCAAAAGCCCCGGACACTGGCCGGAGGAAACACAAAACCTTTTTTCCAGGGCCTCCTGCCTGATCTCATCGCTGGCATCCTCACTGATCTCATTGCCGTCCTCCATGTTGACGACGGTTTGATAAAAGATCGGGCATCCGCGGCCACTTTTGCATGAAGAATCCCAACCGCCGCGCTGCGGCGGATCATGGACGATCGGCACAGGAGGGGCCGGGCCCTCGCAACCAGGGTCCTCCTCCGGACAGGAAAAGGAAACAGGGGCCACATAGGTTGTGGTCTCAACAAGTCCAGCTTTCGCGGAATGCACCGGACCGCCGCTGGAGCCCAAAAATCTTTTATACACAAGCCGCGCCATCGAGAAGGTGAAATGTTTACCGTTGATGAACATGTCCATAACGGGGACATGTCTGGGGTCCTGCAATTCCGACATGTCCATCGGATACATGAGCAGGTTGGTCATGCTGCCCGATCCCTGGGCCGTGAACGGCGCGCGCTCGGTGGATCCGTATTTGCCGAAATCCGGGCTCAACCGGTCTTCCAGATAAAGCATGGAAGGGCTGATGCGGCTGGTGTCGCCGGGAGTGCTTTTGGAGGACTGCACAAGGGCGTTGCGCATGGCCTTTAAGGAGGCGTCCTGGCCCTGGCCCGAAGAAACCGCGGAACGGATGATGGCGCCCAGCACAAAAATGATGATGGCGCCGAAGATCGCCAGTTCTATGACGGCCTGCCCTGAGCAATGTCGAAGGGCCTGTCCTTTCAAAATGCACCGTCCTGACCGACTTGCATGTAACTGTTACGTTGTTCCGACGAGCGAGTGTTATCATTACGAAAGGTGGTATTGCTCAACGTCGTGATCGTTGTGTCGGATTCGGTGGCGGCTGTATATTGGGTGGTGGAATTGGTCTGCTGGGGATCATACTGGTCGGCAAAATCGTCAACGGCGCTCTTCCATCTGCCTTGCATGCCGCGCTTGACATAACTGCTCATGCTCAAAAAGACCGCGATGATGATAATGGTCAGGACCGTGAACTCAAGTATGCTTTGCGCCCGGTGATCTCTGCGATGTCTTTGAAAATATTTGAACACCATGCTTTCTCCGACTGTACGGGCGACCCGGCGGGTCGCCCCTACTGGTTCAATTTCCCGAGATTCGTCTGCGAATCGGACGTCGTATTCGTGGTCTCATTCACGGTAATATCGGCAACGCCGCCCCAGCCGGGCGTTACAACATTTTTGCTGACATGGCCCGTGACCTGTGTATTTGCCCCCACCAGATATCCCCCGGTCGCGCCCGGGTCATCGGCGTCCAGGAAATCCTGGTCGGCATTCTGTTGAGCGCCGATCTGGTCGGAGGTCACCTTCACCAAACTCTGCACGCCCCGCTTGAACAAAGGCCCCATATAAAAAAGCGCGACCGTGATGATCCCGATCAGAACAATATACTCAACGACGGTCTGGCCTTTATTTCCCATACCGGTCCCCGGCCGCGGCCCCGGGCGGAAGTTGTTCGCTATTGCTGGTCGTTTCAATGGTTTCATTGGTTATTTTGCGAAATTGCCTGTCCGCGCCGCCGGCCAAGCCGGTCCTGACATCGCTGTTACGGCTGGTCCGGGAATCGACTTTGCCGTAATACGGTTCATACTCGCGGGGAATGCCGCTTCCGCTGATCCCGGCCGCGGCCCTGCAATCAGGGCCGCATTCATTGGCGGCAACGTTGACCATATAATCTCTGCTGTCTTTGATCTTGGCCTGAATGGAGCGCTGGATATAGACCGTCATGGCCACGGCCGTGGCAACGACTAAAAAAAACGTCACCACGTATTCGGGAAGGGAACTCTGGCCATTTTGGCCGTTTATGCCGCGCGCCATGAAGTTCTCCCAGCTATTGAGGGTTGGTCGCCCTCATCAGACGGTTGGCCATGTCCTCCATGCCATCGGTGGTTTTATTGATGGTATCGGAAAGTTTGTTCCGAAACGCCCCGCCGGGCCCGGTGAACAGGATGATCACCGCGATCACCGCGGTGACCAACAAAATATACTCCACCGTGCTCTGGCCTTTTGTCTTCATCATACGCGCTCCCTACGATTTAGAAACCACTAAGGGACCCCCACCGGGGGTCATCTGCCCATATATTCCTGCTCGGTGTTGACGATCACCGATCTTTCCGACGTATTGGTGGTTTCGGGACCGATCAATCCGGTCGCGGAAACGCCCTGTCCGTCCACACCGAACGTCTCACGGCTCGTGCTGGACGTGTTGGTGGTCTTGATGACGTTGGTATTGCCCACCGAATACTGGTCGCCGATATCGTCGGCAGCGCTCTTTAAACGGCCCTGCACGCCGCGCTTGATGTAAAACTGGATGGACAACAGCGCGCCGATGATGATGACGGTCAGCACCGCGTATTCAAGGGTGCTTTGCCCTCTTTTTTGGCTAAAATAAGTCAACATAGAACATCCTCCTTAAGATACGATTTTATTTTAGTCGCCGCCGCCTGTCCCGTCGGTGCTGTACGTTGACTGCTGGGTACCGGTCCTGCTGCGGTTGGTCGTTGAGTCCGCGGCGACCAGACCCACGCCCTGACGCTTGTTCTCTTGGGCGTTACGGGTGCTGGTATAATCGCTTTCCAGGTAATACGGTTCATACTGCGTTTGGTTGCCGATGGCGTTGGTCTGGCTGGCCAGATACTGGCTGGCATCGTGCATCCTTGCCTGCAAAGAACGCTGGGCATAGGTCTGCATCGCGATGACGCCCGCGACGACCAGGGCGATCAACAGCGCGTATTCCGCGGTGTTCTGCCCCGAGCGAAGTCGAGGGGTTTGTCCTCTGGTATTTTTAAATAAATTTCTAAACATATGTTCCTCCATTTATGGATGTTGTTTCTTTAAAATCCGGCCGTCGGGTCCACCGTGACGCCCGGCGCGGGAGTTACTCCGTTAGCGGTTGCCCCCTGGCTGTTCACCAAACGGTTGCTTATGCTCCCGATGCTGTCGGCGGTTGAGTTAAGGGTATTGCCCAAACGGCCCGTCAGTGCCGAATTCGGGCCGGTGGTAAAAAAGATCATCGCGCCGATGACCGCGGTCGCAAGCAAGATATACTCCACCGTGCTCTGACCTTTTGTCTTCATTTTCCTGAACATATAAATGCCTCCTGATGTATTTAAGATGCTTTGTTATTCGTTGGCGATCTCCTGCGTCACCGCCTTCTGGGTGGCCTGCACGGAACGGAACACGTAGGTGCTCATGGCCGCCATAGCAGCGGACACCAAGGCCACGACGATCGCGTATTCGATGAGATTTTGTCCTTTGATGTTCCTAAGGATCATCGCGGCTGCTCCTACATGAAAGATAAAGGAAGTATGCCATATAAAATAAGGGATGTCAACCCTTCGACCTAAAAATTCGCGTTGTTTTCCGACGCTATCTGACACAGGACCCGGCGCCCGTTCTCATCGCGGATATTCAGGGCATTGACATTATCCGCGGCCTGCCGCAGAAAAGCAATGTGCGCATAAGAGGCAGGGGCCAGAAGGGTTATGTGTCTGCCCTGCTCAATAACCCCTTTAAGGGCCAAAACCGACTCAAAGGCATCCTGCCCAAAATCGGACGGGAAAAAGGCGCGCGCACGGGCTTGAAGCCGGGCCAAAACCCATGCCGGCTGGTCCGCAATATCCCCCCGCAAACTATCCGCCAGGGGGGACATGTTGATTTGAACCGGAGGATGGCGGTCTTTGAAGATACGCGCAATTTCATCATTTGATATATGTGGGCTAAAATTTGATAAAACTGACATATTCTTATCATATCCATCCATTTCTAGCCTTATATATCGTAATTTATGGTTATTCTGCTCCACTTCTAGATTTCTTGGCATTCCAAGAATGACATTCTTTTTTTGACGGGGGGAACAGGAAAATTGAGCCAGGACAATTCCTCCTGCGCCCAACAAGGATGCCCGTGTCATGCCTTTACCAGCCACGCCCTCACAGGCCTGAAAAAAACTAAGGATCAAGGCGTCCGTAGCATTCTCCCCCAAGGAGCGTATGCATAAAGGATTGATATTATTAAGGATACAATCTGCGGTGTCCTGGATACAGCGCTCAATGCCTGCGGGAAAAATAGCCCTGCTAGGACCAAGGGCCTGAAAACGGCTGTCCATCTCAACACAAGAACCGTCTTCCAGATCGATCTTTAAACGTTCAACCACGGTGGATATATACTCCCATTCTTCTCGTAAGTTATTCAGATTTAATGACTTAATGTCTTCCAGTTTCTTGATCCCCCATACAGGACGGGGGAAAATATCCCAAAAAGTGGCTTTAATGAAAATCTCGCCCATGCGTTCCTGGACTTCGCCCCTGACCAACGGGCTGGGGGCTTGTTCCACAACACGCGGGGCCTGCTCTATGAGTTTTGGGGCAGGCGGTGGGGGTTGGAAGATCACGCCAGGCACGACATTGGCGAACAATTGCTGTTTCTTCTCCGGGGGGATCTGGAATTTGATCTTGGGTTTTCGGCCGCGAGGGATGACCACGCCATGTTCTTTTAAGACATCATGGACCGATGACTTAGAAACGACCTTTTGATGCCGTTCATGGACCAAGCCGGCGATCTCCCGGCAGGACAGACGGGGAGTTTCCTGTTTGCGTTCAATAATAAAGGAAACAACGTCTTCGGTGAGTTTATAAACAACGCCCATAGAAACCCCCAATAATGTCCAGACTGGACATTTTCGTGGTGCGGGGCGCTGGTCCGGCGAATAAGCCGGACCGCTTAGCGCGCCTGCGAGCCAGTGAGCAGGCCGGGTTCCTTAATGTCCGCGCAGGAACGAGCACGGTGGGGGAAACCGAAGACAGGACCCGCCCTTAATAATTATTAGACATCATTTAAGATATTATTTCAACCGATTTGAATATTATCGCCCATGTGTGTTTGGGAGGCGGCAATGGTGCCGGCAGAGGTCTCAATGGCGCTGTGGGCTTGCAGGAAGAATGGAGAAAATTGAAAAGGCCGGATGTCGGGGCACAGGCCCACCGCCGTGTTCGCGCGGTCAATAAAAATGACGTCCAGCGGGAATTTCATGAACAGCATGTGGATGCTGCGGCAGGGGGTGATGACCAGCGCTTCGCCGGAATTGAGCGCCCCGCGGCCCAGCAGTCCGGTCATGCGTTTGAGGGGAGTTTTCGCCAGCGAACCGGTCTCGGCGATCAGCGTGCCGCGGGTCAAATTACGGATGGTCATACGTTAAAGACGGCCTTGGACAGCGGAATGCCTCTGGTCTGGAAGTCCTCGAAACATTTGGGCACAAAGCCGGTGGCGCTGTATTCGCCCAGCACCACGCCGTCGGCATTGATGCCTTTTTGTTTAAAAATGAATACGTCCTTGAGCTCCGGAAGGCCCTCGACTATTTTTCCGGTCAGCTCGGAGATCGCCGTGATCTTGCGCGACCCGTCGGAAAAACGGGAAATTTGGATAATGATGTTGATGGCGGAGGCCGCCATTTCATAAATGGCGCGGATGGGCAGTTCAATGCCGGAAAGAAGCACCATGGAGCTCATGCGCGAGAGCACATCGCGCGGGGAATTGGCGTGCAGGGTCGTCAAAGACCCGTCGTGGCCGGTGTTCATGGCCTGGAGCATGTCCAGGACTTCCGGGCCGCGGCATTCGCCGATGATGATGCGGTCGGGCCGCATGCGCAAGGTGTTGATGAACAGGTCCCGGATGGTCACGCGTCCGCGGCCTTCAATGTTGGGCGGCTTGGACTCCAGGCGCGCCCAATGACTTTTCACCAAACGCAGTTCCGCCGCGTCTTCAATGGTGATGATGCGCTCATTGTCCGGAATGAATTGCGAAACGATATTGAGCAGTGTTGTCTTGCCCGCGCCGGTGCCGCCGGAAACGATCACGTTCTTGCGGCCGATGACGCAGGCGTTCAGAAAATCCACCATGGGCTGGGACAGGGAATGGAATTTATTTAAAAGGTCGTCAACGGTGTAGCGCTCCTGGGCAAACTTGCGGATGGTGATCATGGGCCCGCCCAGCGACAGCGGGGGGATGATGGCGTTGATGCGCGAGCCGTCGGGCAATCGGGCGTCCACCATCGGGGCGCTCTCGTCCACGCGCCGGCCCAGGGGAGCGATGATGCGGTCAATGGTGGCGCGCACCTGGTCGTTGGAAATGAAGCGCTTGTTGGTCAAAATGATCTTGCCGCGTTTCTCGACGAAGATCTCATCCTTGTTGTTGACCATGATGTCGTTGATCTCCGGGTCGGCCAGAAAATCCTCCAGCGGCCCCAGGCCGAGGGCTTCATTGACGATCTCACGCACCAAACGCGAGCGCTCCTCATGCGAAGCGATGAAAGCGCCGGCGGCCTCGGCCAGCAATTCGGAAACGATCTTGGCCGCGGCCTTGCGGATATTGGCGGCCTGTGCCGGGTCGGAAAGCGCCTCGGGCGAGATCTTCTGCACGTTCATGCGCTCAACCAGACGCTGATGGATGGCTTTTTTAAGTTTGATGACCTCGTCCTCTTCCTGCCTATAGATCGTGACGGGCGATGAGGATCCGGGGGCAATGCCGAATTTTTCCCAGAACTCATTGCCCTTCTGGGCCTGCGTGTCCGCCGCGCGCACCTTGATGACGTCCGAGGCCTGCACATACATGTCTTCAACTTCGAGTTTGCCGGCAATCTCAAAAAATGACTCGGACACGCGGGCTTTGGGGCTGTCCATGACGCAGGGGACCCCGCGGTTGAGCGCCAGGCCGACGGTCTTCCCGTCGGAGGGAACGAGGGCGAAAATGTCGCAGGCCAGCGCCGACTTGACCTCCTGCCAGGCCACCCCGCCGCGGCTTTCAGCGCGGTTGAGAATGAGTTTGACCATCTTTAAAGGATAGTGCAGGCTCTGAAGGATGTCGAGCGTCGCCTTGACCTGATAAACAGCCAAAATGTCCGGCGTCGCGACGAGAAGAATTAAATTGGAAGAATCCAGAACGCTGATGAGCATTTCGCTGAAGGCGCTGCCGGCATCCACGACAATGTAATCATAGATCAACGCCGCCTTCTTTAAAAAAGGACGGATATTGTCGGCCGTGATGTGTCCGGTCTGGCGGATATGCGTGACGCCGGGCAGGAACTCCAGGCCGCTGGCATGGCGCAGGACATAACCGCGGATGATGTCGGGTTTCTCGTCCTTTTCAACGGCCGCCAGAAGATCAACGAGGGATTGCGTGGGGACAAGATTGAGCATGCGGGCCATGTCCTGACCGGCCTGCACGTCCAGGTCCACGATCAGGGTTTTCTTGGCCTTAAGGGCCAGGGCGGTCGCGATGTTGACGCCGACAAAGGTCTTGCCGACGCCGCCTTTATTGCTGAAAACCGTTATGACTCTGCAGGACATAGGCTGTGATTACGAGGAGGAGGGGGCGCCGCCATGACTATAGACAATGGGGATCGTCACAACCAGGTCATTTCCGGCCATATCCGGCGGGAACGCGGCGAACGGGGCCGCTATTTTGGCGGTATTCAAAGCGTCCTGGTCAAATACGTCGTGTCCGGAGGGCTCCACGACCACGGCTTCAGACAAAGACCCGTCCTTGGCGATGCGCAATCTCAACTTCACTGTTCCCTGCCAGTTTTTCTGCAGGGCCTCATAGGGATAAGCGATCGACTGGGAGATCTTCATCTGCACCAAACGGACATACGCGGCCATTCCTGTGACGGGAACGACCACCACCGGCGCTTTGGCCGGGGGGGTTGCCCCAAAATTCAACGGTCTCTTGTCAAAACGCGCGTTGGTCTCGCTTTGAAAGTTATGCAGGGCTTTGGAAGGATAGACGGTCTCCTGGGCCGCGTACTTCTTGTCTTTAAGGATGGTCGGTGTCAGCGTGATCACCAGCTCCGTATCGGTATTGACGGTCGGAGTGCTGCGGTTGCGGAACAGCATCCCCACGATCGGAATGCTGCTGAAGAACGGCACCCTCTTGACGCTGTCCCCGTCATTGTGCTTGATCAATCCCGCCAGGACAATGGTCTGGCCGTTATCCAAATATAACTGTGTCTGGGCCTCGCGGGTCAAAAACGCCACGTCATTGCCGACCTTGTTGGCTTTATCAATGTCCCTGATCTCGACTTTCAGCAAAACATCCACCTTTCCGTCGCGCACCGCCGGAGTGATGGTCAGATTGACCCCGTATTGCTTGAATTGGATATTTTCCTGTGTGCTGCCGCCGCTGGCGCTGGTCGTGGTGGTGCGGATGGGGATCTCACCGCCGACGAGGAAGCTGGCTTCCTTGCCGCTGACAACGACTAATCGCGGATTGGAAAGCACGCGGCCTTTGCCTTCTTCCACCAAAGCGTTGACCACCGACATGATGGCGCTGGTGCGGTTGAAATCACCGATCTTGAAGAAATCTTTCACGCTTCCGTTGGTGGTCGGCAAAGATTCATTATACTTCAATGCGACCGCGCGGCTGCTGTCCGAAGCATCCGCGTTGGTCCATTCAAAACCGATGTTCTTATTGAGCGTGGTGTTCAATTCCGTGATCTGCATGTCCACCTGCACCAGATCGTCGCTGGTCTCTTCCATGGTGAGGTTGATGACATTGGCGGCATAGGGATCGGTGAATTTTTCCAGCACCGCCTTATCTGCTTTGGTGACGGCGCCGGAAAGGACGATCTTGCCTTCCATCAGATTTTCTTCAACGGTCACGCCCTTAATGCCCGCCTTGGCCATGACGTTCGAAATGCGCTCTTTCAGGGCCTTGAGGTCCTCGCCGGCCACCCGCACGGTGATCGCGCGCTTGCCGTCATCATCCCACACAAAGATCGCGGTCTGGCCCGATTTTTTGGCCAGGATCAGGACCTTGTCCGGTTTCGCGTCGCTGACATCCGCCACCGAGGGGTCGGTGACTGACAGGCGGGTGAGATTCTTGACCTCAATGGTCTCCAGGTCCCCGGTGATCATATCAATATTTTGCGTCTGCTCATCCCCGGCAAAAACGGGCATCACCACACAAGCGATCACCAAACCGGCGTATAAAAAATTCTTTTTCATGGGTTAAAGCTCCTTGCCGCCCTTGAAGATCTGAATGTACGGCTTTTCGATCGACTCCTTGGTCCTGCTCTCACCGGGGTCATCCGGAACGCGGATATTAGCACCCTGATTTTGCAAAACATAATCCGCCAGCGTCTTCCACGTGGACGCCTTGACCATCTGGTGTTCGCGCTCGTTGGGAGAGCGCAAGGCGAGTTCCAATTTACCGTTGATGTCCGCGAACGCCAACAGCCCGGCTTCCTGGGGGTCCACGGCAAACGTCACTTTCAAAGACGGCGCGGTCTGCTGTTCATCATAATAACCCGGCTCATCCAAATTGGTATTGACAGCCAGAACCTGCAGGTCCTGAAAGATCATGGCGGTCACTGTATTGCTGTTCTTTTTGGCCTCGGGGCCGCTGGCATAGCTGGACACCGGAACGCTCAAATGGGCGATGATGTCCACAAAATCCCCGGCATTGAGAAGCCCGCCGACCGCGGACAGGGAATCGATCATGACCGTGACCGCGCGCTTGCCCTCCGGCGTTTTGATCGCCAAAGAGGTCTTGCTGCGCCTTCTCTCCCCCGCCGGACCCTTCTGGCCCGTTTGCTGCAAGGCGGCCATCTGTTTTTTGATCACTTCCGTCTGCTCGGTCTTGACGCGCTCAAGCTCCTGGCCCAACGCGGCCATTTTCTGGTCGCTGTCCTGCTTGATCTGGGTGACGACCTCTTTTTGCTTGGCCTCATATTCCTCGGCCAATTGCGTGGTACGCGCCTCAATGCTGTTTTTAACGTAACTGCTGGTCATGACGGTCGCCATGATGCCCGCCGCGACCGCGAAGACAATGAGCAGGATTTGCCTGCGGTTTTCAATAGCCATGCTATTTCCTCCGCGCTTTTGAACGCCCGTGTTTATTTCGCCGGGGCCAAAAGCTCTTGATTGATCTCGACCTTGGTTTTCTCGGCCAATTGATTGATGTGGTCCAAAATGGCCTTTTGCTGTTTGCGCAGCGTTAAACCGGCGATCAAATCCTGTTTGACCCCGGCAAAGGGCTTCATCGCCCCGCCTTTTTTACTGTCCACCTTAACGATATAAAAGCCCTCGGGCCCTTTGAACACGGAGCTGACGCCGCCGGCATCCAAATTGGCAATGGCACTTTGCATGGCTTCAAAAGGAGCTTTGGTGAATGCCGGTAACGCTCCACCGCCGGAAGCGGTCTTGGCCTTGGACTGGGCCTTGGCCGTTTCAGCAAAATCCGCGCCCTGCAGGAGTTGGACTAAAATGTTCTTGGCCGCGGTTTCGTCGGCAACCATGATTTCGCGTACGGTATACTGCACTGGCTCAACAAAAAGGTCTTTGTTCTGGTCATAATATTCCTGGGCCTCTTTCTCGTCGGCAACAATGTCCTTGGTCAATTGATTGGCTAATTTTTGCACCAAAAGCGTGCGGCGGAAATCCTCCACCGCCTCGGTGATGTCGCTTTCCCGGGCGAGGCCGGAATTTTCGGCGTCCTTGACCAACAGCTGCTGGCGAATGAGTTCATTGAGAAGCGCTTCTTTGGACCCGGGCTTGGTGGCGTCAAAATCAGGCAGGCCTTCTTTAAGGAGTTTAAGGCGTTCTTCAAATTGCGACCCGGTCAACGTCCATCCGCCCACGCGGACAAGGACGTCTTTAGGGATAGGGGAAGATGTTTCAGCCGCGCTTGGGGCCGGAGCCGGGGCTTTCTTGGGAGGACTAAAAAGATCACACCCTGTAAAAATAATTGTGAATAAAAAAACTGCGGCCATCCGTGTCCAGCAAAATGCTCTCTTCATCCAGTCCTCCCGGTATCCTTAATAATATAAGGGTAAGTATATCCGTTAAATGTCAAAAATGCAAGTTTTGCGGCCATTTTTACCACGATTTTTTAACACTTTTTCAGCAACCCTAATTCTACCAACACTTAATATAATATATTAAATTTTTACTGTGTCAACAAGCCGCTCATAAAATCGCATCAACCGCCTGTTTTTCACTTAAAAGCTCATCCAGGGTGATCTTGATCCTGGCTTTAGCAAAATCGTTGTGGTTGAGGCCCTGAACGATCTCCCAGTCCTGTCCGTTGGAACGCAAAGGAAAACCGAACATGATGCCTTGCGGGATGCCGTAACTGCCGTCCGAAGCGACCGCGGCTGAAAAGAACGCGCCGGCAGGTGTTGGGGTCATGATATTGCGCAGCGTGTCCACCGCCGCGTTGGCCGCGGAAGCCGCGGAAGAAAGCCCCCTGGCCTTGATGATGGCGGCCCCGCGCTTTTGCACGGTCTCAATGAACGCGCCTTCCAGCCACGCCTTGTCAGTAATGACTTCCGTCACCGGACGGCCGTTAATGACGGCATTATAAAAATCGGGGTATTGCGTCGCCGAATGATTGCCCCAGATGGCCACCCTGCCGACGGAGGCGATGGCAACAGAGGCCTTTTGGGCCAATTGCGCCGCGGCGCGGTTCTGGTCCAGCATGGTCATGGCGAAAAAATTCTTCGCCGGGATGCTGGTGCAAACGGTCTTGGCGATATAGGCATTGGTGTTGCAGGGATTGCCGACGACCAGGATCCTGCACGTCGGCTTGGCCGCCTGGGAAAGCGCCTTGCCCTGTTCTATAAAAACCCCGCCGTTGATCTTCAACAGATCGCCACGCTCCATGCCTTCCTTGCGCACAACGCTGCCAACGAGAAGTACAAAGTCAGCTCCTTTGAAAGCGGTCTTGGGGTCCGACGTGATGGTCACGGAATTCAATAAAGGAAAAGCGCAATCGTCAAGTTCCATGACAACGCCCCGCAAAGCCGGCAGGGCGCCCTCCAATTCCAGCAAACGCAAATCAATGCGGGTGTCTTTGCCGAACATTTCCCCGGCGGCAATGCGGAACAAAAGCGCGTAGCCGATATGCCCGGCGGCTCCGGTAACGGCAACTGTTATTTGCTTGGACATATCACTTCCTTTTAATAATTCCCGGCAAGACCGCTCTTGCCTTTTTTATTTCTTCCATCTTAATTTGCGCGTAAACAATTTCTTCCTTGTTGTCAGATCCGCGCGCGATCACGTTGCCCCACGGGCCCACCACCATGCTGTTGCCGTACGCCGCAATACCGCGCGCGTCCATGCCGACCTGGTTGGAGGCCAGAACATAGCACAAATTCTCAATGGCGCGCGCCCTCAATAAAATTTCCCAGTGGGCCTGTCCCGTCTTTTTAGTAAAACACGACGGAACGGTGATGATATCAACCCCCGAAGCGCCGTAACCCAGATAAAGATCGGGAAAGCGCAGGTCATAGCACACCGATAGCCCGACGGTAAATTTGCCGACCCGCGCTTTGATGCCAATACGGCCCGGACAAAAGCAGTCGGATTCACGGATCGCCTGACCGCCCAGCCGGGCGTCGAATAAATGGATCTTGCGGTACTTCGCCGCCACCCTGCCGCGATCATCGATCAAAACAGACGTATTGTAGGCCTTACCCCCCGGGGCCTTTTCAAAAACCGAGCCGGCAAGGATAAAAACGCCTTTGGCGCGAGCCAATTTCATGAATGGCTCGACGGAAGCCCCCGGGACCTTTTCGCTGACGCAAGCGACCAGGGGCTGATCGCGCACGTCCCCGCGGAAATTATAGATCTCGGGAAGCAAAACGAACTGCGCCCCGTTCTCAACGGCGCGGCGGACAAAAACGAAAGCGCGGGCAATATTGTCATTTTTATCCAACCCGGCATTGAATTGAATTAATGCAATTTTCATCGTTGTCCGCTTCTGTCATTCCCGAATGCTTCTGTCGGGAATCCAGAACATGCCCTCCCTGGACCCCCGACAAAAACATTCGGGGGTGACACCTTCGGTGTCATTTTTTCAACATTTCCCCGTATTCCTTATAACATTTGGTATAAAACGGCTGTTCTTTCAATTCCTGACGCCATGCGCCCAGGTGCGGATACGGACTTAAACTGAAATTCGCCATTTCCACGGGCTCAAGCATCGCGAACAGAACAATGTCGGCGAGGGTAAGGCTCTCACCGACAACATGTTTATGCACCGACAATTGTTTTTCAATGACAGGGAGCTGCGCGTCCAGAAATTTGAGCGCGTCTGCCAGAGATTGTTCATTCACGGGCCGGCCGAAACGTGGGGCAAAGACCCGGCTATAGACGACCGTGGCCAGGTGGGCATTGATATGGAATGAAATAAAATCAACCCACTGATCAATGACCGCCCTTTGTTTGAGGTCTTGTGGGTACAGGGGGGAGTTGTGTTTTGAGGCCAGATATTTGCAAATGGCATTGCTTTCAAAAAGATGAAATCCGTCGTCGTCAATGGCCGGCACCTTGCCGACGGGGTTTATTTTCAGGAACCATTCGTTTTTTTGCTCGCCCTCGCGCAAATTGACGAGTTGCCATTTGTGCTCGATGCCCATCCAGCTGGCGGCCAGGCGCACCTTAATGGCCGGGCCTGAAAGGTCGGAGCCGTAAATCGTTAACATGGGGTTTCCTCGATTTTTCTTCTTGACGAAGAGGTGAGGGTTACTATAATTAGGGCAATCATTTTTGCCCTTCTTGTTTTTTCGACCCCATCGTCTAGCCTGGTCAGGACACAAGCTTTTCAAGCTTGCAGCACGGGTTCAAATCCCGTTGGGGTCGTTCTTTATTCGTCCTCTTTACCGACGACGACGTGGGCGATGGAACTGACCATGTCCTTGGCCTGCAAACTGATGAGCCGGACCCCCTGCGCGCTGCGGCCGGTCTCCCGGATCTCCGAGGGGGAAGAGCGCACGACCATGCCCTTCTTGGTCACCGCCATGATCTGGTCCTCGTCCATGACGGACAAAACAGCGACCACGGGGCCGTTTTTCTCGGTCACCTTCACGTTGATGATCCCTTTGCCGGCACGCGATTGGGTGCGGTAGTCGGCAAAGTCCGATCTTTTGGCATACCCCAATTCGCACACCGTCAAGAGTTTCGCGCCCGTCTTATCCACGTCCGGCGCAAAGACCAGCATCGCCACGCAAAAATCGCCCTTGTCAAGATGGATGCCGTGCACGCCCTTGGCCGAACGGCCCATGTCGCGCAATTGCTTCTCGGGAAAACGCAGGGAGATGCCCTGGCGCGTGGCCAGAAGAACGTCCTCTTTGCCGTTGCTTAAAGCCACACCGATCAGCTCATCCTCCTTTTCCAGGCCGATGCCGACGATGCCTCCTTTGCGCGGATTGCCGAACGCGGACAAGGCGGTTTTTTTGACCAGGCCGAATTTGGTGGCAAAAACCAGGTGCTGGTCTTCGCGGAATTCCTTGACCGCCACAATGGCGCTGATCTTTTCTTCGGGCTTGAACGAAAGCAAATTGACAATGGCCTTGCCCTTGGCCGCGCGTGAGGCGACGGGGATCTCATACACCTTGAGCCAGCGCACGGTCCCGGCATTGGAAAAAATGAGCAGGTGGTCCTTGGACGACGCGACGAACATGCGCTCGACAAAATCCTCTTCCGCGGTCGTCATGGCCGTGACGCCCTTGCCCCCGCGTTTCTGCGAATGGTAGGCATCCACGGACAGGCGCTTGATATAGCCCTTGTTGGTGATGGTGATGGCCATGTCCTCGTCGGCGATCATGTCCTCGATGGCGATGTCCTCGGCCCTGCCGGCGATCGCGGTGCGCCGCTCATCCGCGTACTTTTTCTTCAATTGCGCCAGCTCGTCCTTGATGAGCGCGTCCACTTTCTCGTCGGAAGCCAGGATGGCGCGGTAATCGTCGATGTCTTTGAGCAGCTGCTGGTACTCGGCCTCGATCTTGTCCCTCTCGAGCGCGGCCAAACGCTGCAATTGCATTTCCAGGATCGCCTGCGCCTGCGCGTCGGAAAGGTCAAATTTCTTGATCAGCGCTTCCTTGGCGTCGGCCGTGGTCTTGGACGCGCGGATGGTCTTAATGATCTCGTCGAGATGCTTGAACGCGGTCTTTAAACCTTCCAGAATATGGGCACGGCGTACCGCTTTGTCCAGGTCGAACTGCGTGCGCCGGCGGATGACGACGCGGCGGTGCCCGATATAATGGCCCATCAATTGTTTGAGGTTGAGGACCTTAGGCGACCGGTTGACCAGCGCCAGATTGATGATGCCGAAGGTCACCTCCATCTGCGTGTGCTTATAAAGGTAGTTCAGGACGATGTCGGGGTTAACGTCCCGGCGCAGTTCAATGACAACACGGATGCCATCCTTGTCGCTTTCGTCGCGGATATCGGTGATGCCGTCGATCTGTTTGTTCTGCACCAGGTCCGCGATGGCCGTGATCAGGTTGGCCTTGTTGACCTGATAAGGCACCTCATCAATGATGATCGTTTCCTTGTTGCCTTTCTGCTGTTCAATGGAGACCTTGGCGCGGATGAGCACCTTGCCCCGGCCCGTGTTGTACGCGCCGGCAATGCCCTCGCGGCCGCAAATGATGCCTCCCGTCGGAAAATCAGGCCCCTTGACGAATTTCATCAGGTCCTTGACCACCGCGTCCGGGTTATCAAGCAGATGGACGATGCCGTCGATGACCTCACCCAGATTGTGCGGCGCCATATTGGTGGCCATGCCCACCGCGATGCCCGAAGAGCCGTTGACCAGCAGGTTGGGGACCATGCCCGGCAAAATGTCCGGCTCCTCGAGCGACCCATCAAAATTCGGCGAAAAATCAACGGTCTGCTTGTCAATGTCCCCCATCATGTCCTCGGCAACGGACGCCATGCGGGCCTCGGTGTAACGCATCGCCGCGGCCGCGTCCCCGTCAATGGACCCGAAATTGCCCTGCCCGTCGATCAAAGGATAACGCAGGGAAAAGTCCTGCACCATGCGCACCATGGTGTCATAGACCGCGGAATCACCGTGGGGGTGGTACTTGCCTAAGACCTCACCGACGATGCGCGCGCTTTTCTTGTAGGGCTTGTTGTGTTCAAGGTTCAAATCCTTCATCGCGTACAGGATGCGCCGGTGAACGGGCTTTAAGCCATCGCGCACGTCCGGCAGGGCCCGGCCCACGATGACGGACATCGAATAGGCCAGATAGGACTTCTTCATTTCCTCTTCGATGTAAACAGGAACGATCTTTTCTTTTTTGTTCAAATCGCGCGACATAACAACCCTTTCAATTGCAGAATTATGGGGACACAATACTTAATTCAGTCGTAGAACCGCAGGAATTAAGTATTGTGTCCCCATAATTCCATAATTCTGCATTAAATATCTAAATTCTTCACCTCGTGGGCGTAGCTCTCGATGAACGCACGCCTTGGCTCGACTTCATCCCCCATGAGCATCGCGAAGGTCTTGTCCACCTCCACGGCATCCTCGAGGGCAACCTTCAATAACGTGCGCCGCTCGGGGTCCATGGTCGTCTCCCACAATTGCTGCGGATTCATTTCCCCCAGACCCTTATAGCGCTGGATGTGCATGCCTTTTTTGGCGGCCGCGCGCACGAACTCCATCAGGTCCGCGATGGACATGAGCTCTGTTTTGGCCTTCTCGTCCTCAACGATCAACAAGGGCTTTAAAATGTCCTTGACCTTGACCTTTTCTTTCTTGTCCTTGGCCAACAGCACCTGCTCTTCGTTTTTGCGCTCATAATCCTGCAAAAACAGGTCAAACTTGTCCAGCCGGGCCTGGATCTCTTCGGTCTCTTCGGACTCAAAGATCTCGACATACTGGGTCTCTTCGTCGTCCTTGGTGATCTCGGCCAATTCTTTGTCATCATAAACATACTGCTCTGCGCCGGCGGATTTGACCAGATACCGGGGCATTTTCTTGGTCTTGGCGTTGTATTTTACGGCGAACGCGGTAAAATCAACCCCGCGCCTCTTCAGGCGCTCGACGATGGACTCCAATTCAACCAGCGCTTGCAGGATGTCCTTTAACTGCGCGGGCGTGTAGGTCTTTTTGTCCTCGATCTTGGTCAGCCGCATGCCCTCGGTGCCCAGGTCCAGGATCAGGTCATTCATTTCCTTTTCGGTCTGGATGTATTCTTCCCGTTTGCCCCGGCTGACCTTGTAAAGGGGCGGCTGGGCGATGTAAACGTAGCCGCCCTCAATGAGCTGGGGCATCTGGCGGTACAACAGCGTCAGGATGAGCGTGCGGATATGCGACCCGTCAACATCGGCGTCGCACATCAAAATGATCTTGTGATAACGCAATTTTTCCACGTTGAATTCCTCGCCGACCCCGGCCCCCAGGGCGGTGATGATGGTGCGGATCTCTTCGTTGGACAGGATCTTGTCCAGCCGCGATTTTTCAACGTTGAGGATCTTTCCTTTGAGCGGCAGGATGGCCTGGAACGCGCGGTTGCGGCCCTGTTTGGCGGAGCCGCCGGCGGAATCGCCCTCCACCAGATAAACTTCACAAAGCGACGGGTCTTTCTCGGAGCAGTCCGCGAGCTTGCCGGGCAGTCCTCCGCTGTCCAAAGCGCCCTTGCGGCGGGTCAGTTCGCGCGCCTTGCGCGCGGCTTCGCGGGCGCGGGCCGCGACAATGACCTTGTCAATGATCTTGTTGGCCACCGACGGGTTTTCCTCAAAGAATCCCGTGAGCGCCTCCAGCGTCAGGGACGCCACCAGGCCGTCCACCTCGGAATTGCCCAATTTCGTTTTGGTCTGGCCCTCGAATTGCGGGGACGGGAGCTTGATGGAAATGACCGCCACCAGGCCTTCACGGGTGTCGTCGCCGGAAATGCCGATGTCGTCCTTGAGCAGTTTCTTGGCCTTGGCATAATTGTTGATGGCGCGCGTCAGCGCTGAACGGAACCCCGAAAGGTGCGTGCCCCCCTCGACGGTATTGATGCTGTTGGCGTAGGAGAACACCGTCTCGTTATAACTGTCGTTGTATTGCATGGCCACTTCAACGCCGGTATTGTCTTTTTCCTTTTCAAAATAAAACACCTTATTGTGCAGGGGCGTCTTGTTCTGCGAAAGGTGTTCCACGAACGAAACAATGCCGCCTTTAAAAAGAAATTCGTTTTCCTTGGCCTTGCCGGCGCGCTGGTCGATCAGTTTGATCGAAATGCCTTTGTTCAAAAATGCCAGCTCCCTCATGCGCTTGGCCAGGATGTCATAAGAGAAAGAATAAACCTCCTTGAAGATCGTCCTGTCCGGTTTGAACGTGACCTTGGTCCCCGTGGTCTTGGTTTTGCCGATGGTGGTCAGTTTGGACACGGTCTTGCCGCGTTCAAAGCGCATGTGATAAATGGCCCCCTCACGCTTGACCTCGACCTCAAACCATTCGGAGAGCGCGTTCACGCAGCTGATGCCGACCCCGTGCAGGCCTCCGGAAACCTTATACGAGTCCTTGTCAAATTTTCCGCCGGAGTGCAGGGTGGTCAACACCACCTCCACCGCGGGTTTTTTCTCGGTCTTATGGATGTCCACCGGAATGCCGCGGCCGTTGTCCACGACGGAGATGCTCTCGTTCTGGTGGACGGTGACCTCAATGCTGCTGCAGTGGCCGGCCAGGGCCTCGTCGATGGAATTGTCCACGGCCTCATAGACCAAATGGTGCAGTCCGCGGCTGAACGTGTCCCCGATATACATGGCCGGACGCATCCGCACCGCCTCCAGGCCCTCGAGGACCTGGATGTTCTCGGCCGTGTATTTTGCCGTTTTGACCTTAGGGGTCTTTTCTTTTTTTTCTTCGGTCTTCATATGTTCCCTTAATTTGTTATGCCACCTTACCGACTTTAAACTTCAATTCCTTCACCTGCGGGCATTGGGCCTGAATGGTTTTCAGCAGGACGCCGCGCCGGGCATTCAAGTGCACGAGGCGCGCCGAGCTGTCCACATGAATGAAAGCGACGCCTTCCTTAAGATCAACCACCTGTGTTCCTTGAGGACAAATGCCCTGCCACAACGCGGCCAGGTCCTTGCGGGAACCCGCGGACATGTCGTGGATAACATTGGCAATGATATCTTTAATGGCAGCCATGGCGCAACAGAAAAATCAAAAATGACATTATAGCCGCATCGGCAAAGCCAGATACAAATAATCCCGCAGGCGTATCACACACGGCTTGTCCGGCCCCAAAAATTCCATTTCAATGCGCTCGTCGGCGATGTTTTTAAGGACGTCAATGAAAAACTGAGGGTTGAACCCGGCCATGATCTCATTGTGCCCGTATTCCACCGCCACTTCTTCGCGGCTTTCCCCGACGTCCGGCGTGGATTTGGAGATCACAAGCTTTTCCTTGAACAACTCAAATTTGATGGCCTGAAAATCCCGGGTGGATAAAAGGTTGGCCCGCCGGATGGCGGCCAAAAGGTCCTGTGTCTTGACCTTGACTTTCGCGGCGATCTCTTTGGGAACGACCTGCTTATAGTTGGGGAATTCCCCTTCAATGATGCGGGTGGCGATCAAAACGCCGTCGATATTAAAAAGGACCTGGTTTGTACCGACCGTAATCGAACAATTCCCGCTATCTTTCAAGTTGCGGTTGATCTCTCCGACCGCTTTGATCGGTAGAATGATATTAATGTCTTTGCCGTACGGCGCCACGAGTTTCTTTTCGATCTTCGCCAAACGCCGCCCGTCGGTCGCCACCATGCGCGCCGTGTCCCCGGAGACCTCCAATAAAATACCGTTGAGCACATACCTGGATTCTTCATAAGAAACAGCGAATGACGTCAGCCGTATCATTTCTTTCAGATCGCTTTGTTTGATCAGGACCGTATCCTTTTCCTTAAATTCAGGGAATTTTGGGAATTCGTCTTTAGCCAATCCGTTGAGTTTAAACTGGCAGTTGACCCCTTCAATTTCGATCTGGTTGTTCTTGCGGGTGTAGATCACAACTTCCCCACTGGGTAACTCACGGATAATATCGCTGAATTTCTTGGCCGGGACCGTGATCGCCCCTTGTTCAAGGATGTGGACAGGCAATTCACAGGAAATCCCGATATCCAGATCTGTTGTGTTCATCTTTAAAATATCGTCCTGGACCTCTAAAAGCATGTTGGATAATATAGGAAGGGTTGTTTTTTGAGAAACAATATTACCCACCACCCCGATACCGGCCAGCAGTTCTTCCTTATTCACCTTGATTTTCATATTCACATCCTCATGCTGTTTTTATTAAATTGGGCTAAATTCAAATAGCAGTCGTATTAGTAAGGGTTGTGGATAAATTGAATTAGAGATAAAAACTGTTGGTAATGATATGGTTATGTTATTCACAGCTGTGTATAACCCTGTGGACAACCCCCTACTCTAATAATACCAAACTTAATCGCTCAACGATCTTTTTGGTTTCCGCGTTCGTTGTCAGGTCGTTTTCGATCTTTTTGAACGCGTGCAGGATCGTGGTGTGGTCTTTGCCGCCAAAAGCGCCCCCGATCTCAGGAAGCGAATGCGTTGTCAGTTTGCGCGCCAGGTACATGGCGATCTGCCGCGGGATGATGATGCTCTTGTGCCGTTTTTTGGTTTTCAGGTCCTGCACGGCGATGTTAAAAAACGAGGCCACCTCTTTTTGCACCATTTCCACACTGATGGTTTTGATGGTTTCTTTGACCATATCTTTGAGCACCTGCTTGGCCGTGCTTAAGATGATGGGTTTTTCTTCCAAAAGCGCGTAGGCCACAACACGGATCAGAGCCCCCTCCAGTTCCCGGATATTGGTTTTGATCTCCTGGGCAATGAACAGCACAACTTCGTCGGGGACCTGGACGGACTCCAGGTCCAGCTTTTTCCTTAAAATAGCGACCCGCGTTTCAAAATCCGGCGGCTGGATGTCGGTGATCAGTCCCCACGCGAAACGCGACACCAGGCGCTCCTCGAGATTGGCGATCTCCTTGGGCGGCCTGTCCGAGCAAATGACGATCTGCTTGCGATGGTCGTGCAGGGTGTTGAACGTGTGAAAGAATTCCTCCTGCGTGCTTTCCTTGCCGGCGATGAAATGGATGTCATCGATCAAAAGCACGTCAATGTTGCGGTATTTTTGCCGGAAACTTTCCGTGTTGCGGTGGCGGATGGCATTGATGAGCTCATTGGTGAATTGCTCGGACGACAAATAGCAGATCTTAAGCGATGGGTGGAGCTTTTGCACCTGGTGCGTGATGGCCTGCATCAAATGGGTCTTGCCCAAACCCACGGGCCCGTAGATGAAAAACGGATTATAGGCCTTGGCCGGCGATTCGGCGACGGCCTGGGCCGCCGCGAAGGCAAAACGGTTGGAGGGGCCTACGACAAAATGGTCAAAGACAAGCCGGGGGTTGAGGTTTGAGCTCTGGCCGTCCCTCTGGAAATTGCGTTCAAAGCTTCCCAATTTTTCCTGGGTGGGCTTGTTCAGGAGCCCGGGATTGACCTCAAATTCAACGGCAATGGCCCTTCCCTCTCCTTTGAGGGAGCGTTCAATGACCCCGGCGTAATGTTCAACGATCCATCCTTTGAAAAATTCGTCCGGCGCTTGCAGCACGAGCGTGCCGGGCGCTTTTTCAAGGGCCTTGAGGTTGGCCAGCCAGGTATCGTAGGAGGTTTCGCCGACGGCGGTTTTAATGTCCGCCTGGGCCTTGTTCCAAATGTCGAGGAGGGTCATAGCCAATGGTCTGAATCAATCACAAGTTATCCACAGCTGGGGACACGGCCCCTTCTTTATGGGACGCATTATAACAGAGCACTTTTTCATTGCAACGTCTTTTTTGGACCGAGCCAAAAACCTTGACTTCAACATGCCCCATGTTATAATTGCCGAACTATGAAAAAACATTTAAAGACCCCGACCAACATTGTCGGGAAAAAAAGACACGGATTCCGCAAACGCATGGCCACCTCCGACGGGCGTAACGTCCTCAAGCGCCGCCGCGCCAAGGGCCGCAACAAGCTGATCCCCTAGATGGTTGCCCAGGGCCTTATTTTTATCATTCAAGCGTACCGGTTCTTCAGCCGTTTTTGGGTCCCCGCCTTCGGCGGGGCATGCCGTTTTTGTCCCTCATGTTCCTGCTATGGCGAAGAAGCCATCCGCAAACACGGGGCCTTTAAAGGAAGCCTTCAGGCGCTCGGACGTATTTTACGCTGCTCCCCTCTTTCTACGGGCGGCTATGATCCTGTGTAGGGGCACGGCATGCCGTGCCCGTACGGAGAATTAATATGGAACAAAGAACATTTTTAGCCATTGTTTTGTCTATAGTGGTCTTATTTGGGTACGAAGCCATTTTTATCGCCCCCAACAGGACAAAGCCTGTAAACAACACACAAAGTATTGATGTAAAAGAAGTTAGCACAGATTCTCCCTTATTGTCGAACATTCCGACAAATAATCAAGAAGCCCCCACGAATCAACAAATAAAACCAGAAATCTACAAGATTGAAACCCCCATTGTTCATGCAGAATTATCAAATGTGGGCGGGATACTCCACAATATAAAATTCTCTGGATCAAAAGCCATGCCCCTGACTGATCTTGTTGCGGTCAAGGGCTTCTCCTCCCTGGCCTTTGCTGAATCCGGACGCAGTAAAGACGGGATCGCCTATGAACTCACAACCAACAACGTCCGTATTTCAAAAACGTTTAAGAAGCTTGATGACCATACGTTTTTGGCCTTTATTGAAATTTCCAATCTGAATAAAATCTCCAATCTGGAAAACATCGCTTTCAATGCCTTCACGATTGACGCGTCCATCATTGCTCATGATAATCGGGAAACCATGCTGGACGAATATTCTGTGTTGTCCGCCAGCAAAGCGTTCCGCAAATCCAGCGCGTTTCAATTTAATGCCAAAGAGGATAAAAACGTATCCGGCATGGTGAAATGGGCGGGATTTCGTGATCACTATTCTGCCGTATTGGTCAGACCGGAATTTGAAACAAAAGGATATGAAATTAAAGCGGTTAGCAAGGACCGTCTTGATATGGTTCTTGTGCCGAAGGTCTCCTTTCTGGCCCCCGGAGCAAAGGCCTCCTACACATTCACAATATTCGCCGGCCCCCAGGATATTGTCTTGATGAAAAAGTACAACAAAGATTTTGAGAAGATCGTGGCTTTCTTTAATCTTGGGGCCATGGATGCCGTTGCCAAGGGGGTATACTGGTCAGGCGTCTTTATTCAAAAGATCGTCAAGAGCTGGGGCATGACCATTATTCTGATCAGCGTCCTTTTTTACGGCCTGACCTATCCGCTGACCCTTAAAAGCATGATGTCCATGCGCAAGATGCAGGCGGCCCAGCCGAAGATCAATGCCCTGAGAGAGAAATATAAGAGCGACCCGAAGAAACTAAACGCGGAAGTCATAGAGATTTACCGTCGAGAAAAGATCAATCCGCTGGGCGGATGCCTGCCGATGCTGCTGCAGATGCCGGTCTTCATGGCCATGTATCAGGTGCTGTGGCGGGCGTATTATTTTCAAGGCAAGGGGTTTTTGTGGATCAAAGACCTTTCCCAGCCGGACCGCCTCTTTATTCTTCCTTTTCAATTGCCATTTTTGGGTAATGAGCTTAATATATTACCCATATTGATGGGCGGCGTGATGTTCGTTCAGCAGAAATTATCCGCCAAGAGCATGGTGGCCACCGATCAAACACAGGCCATGCAGCAAAAGATGATGACGGTGTTTTTCCCGGTCTTTATCGGGTTTATATTCTATAAATTCGCCAGCGGGCTGTCTTTATACTTTACGATGTTCTATCTCTTTTCCGCCATAACCCAGTGGAAAATGACCAAGGTTAAGGTGTAATATGGTTATCAATGGCAATGCCAAAGAATTTGAGGGAACTACGGTAGAAGAAGCCATCCAGAAAGCTGTGGCCGAATTGCATGTCCCTAAGGAAAAAATGGACGTTAAGGTGGTTTGTGAGGAAGAAAAGGGTCTTTTTGGAATGCGTGGGGCAAAATTAGCTAAGATCAAGGTTGCTCTGAAGAAATAGACGAACGTTTCACGTGAAACCCATGGCTAAAACCATAGCGATCTGCAATCAAAAGGGCGGCACGGGCAAGACCACAACATCGGTTAACCTTTCGGCCGCCCTTGCTGTTTTGGGCAAGAGGATCCTTTTGGTGGATATGGACCCCCAGGGCAACACCACGAGCGGGTCCGGGGTCAATAAGAATGACATCAAGGCCTCTATTTATGATGTTCTACTCCACAAAGCCGGCATTAAGGACATTGTTCAGAAGACCAAATTTTCCAATCTGGATATTGCCCCCTGTAATATCAACTTAACCGGCGCGGAGATTGAATTGGTTGGCGCCCTCTCCAGGGAAACCAGGCTGAAAAAAGCCCTGGACAGCGTAAGATCCGATTACGACTTCATTTTTATTGATTCTCCGCCATCTTTGGGGCTTTTGACCCTTAATGCCTTGGTGGCCGCGGACTCGATCCTGATCCCTATTCAATGTGAATTCTATGCCCTTGAAGGGGTTTCCCAGCTCCTGAATACGATCGGCCTGATCAAGGACGGGCTTAATGCCGATCTGGCTGTGGAGGGGGTTTTGATGACCATGGCGGATTTCCGCACGAACTTGACCAACGAGGTCATTAATGAGGTCAAAAATTATTTTAAGGACAAGGTCTACAAAACCATTATCCCGCGCAATGTCCGTTTAAGCGAGGCACCCAGCTTTGGCAAGCCGATCAACTATTATGACGAGACATCGGTCGGAGCGGTAAAATATAAAGAATTAGCGCAAGAATTTTTGTCATGGAATAATATATAATATATGTGTTTGTAGGGGCGGGCCCTGTGCCCGCCCGGAAATGGATAATGTTGGGCCGGCACGGGGGCCGGCCCCTACAGAGATAAAAAACGTATGGAGAACCAGAATGGAAAATAAAGCGTTGGGTAAAGGGTTAGCCGCTCTTATCCCGCAGAAGAAAGAAATGTCCAGTCTGGAAGATTCAGGCGGAGAAGGGGTGTTATATCTTAAAACCTCCATTATTAAAGACAATCGCTTACAGCCACGGCAGAACTATGATGAAGGTAAACTGGCAGAGCTGATCGCTTCTATTAAGGAAAAAGGACTGCTTCAGCCCATCCTGGTCCGCAAAGCGGGTTCCGGGTATGAAGTGATCGCGGGTGAGCGGCGGTTAAGGGCGGCACGCAAACTCAATTTTGACCAGGTCCCGGTCATCGTTAAAAACGTCACCGATCGCGAAGCCCTGGTCCTGGCCCTGGTGGAGAACATCCAGCGCGAGGAGCTGAATCCCATTGAGGAAGCGCAGGGGTTCAAGCGTTTGGTGGACGAATTCCAGTTCACCCAGGAAACCGTGGCCGGGTCCATCGGCAAAGACCGCAGCACGGTGACCAACCTGCTGCGTTTGCTGCGCCTGCCTTTGGAGATCCAGGAACAGGTCGCGGCCGGCAAGATCTCCGTCGGACATGCCCGCGCGCTGTTGAGCATTGAAGACCCGAGGACCCAGAAGGCATTGGCCCAAAAAATTATTGCTAAAAATCTTTCCGTGCGCCAGACCGAGGCCCTGGTCAAATCTCATGGCGCGCCAGCGTCGGGAAAGAAGAAAGCGGGCCGGTCCAAAGACCGCGACATCCAGATCCTTGAGGAGGAAATGAGCCGCATTTTGGGGACCAGGGTCATGGTCGAGGACCGCAAGAACAAGGGCAGGGTGGTTATCGAATATTATTCCCTCGACGACCTGGACCGTATTTTGGGGGTTCTTCGTAAATAAAAGAATAGGAAAATCTATGATCACAGGCATGACAGGTTTTGGGGCAAGCGAAGCGGCGGCGGGCAAGGTGAAGGCCTCCGTCGAGGTCAAGACCGTCAATCACCGGTATCTGGACGTGGCGTTTTATTTGCCGTCGGGATTTTCGTCGTTCGAGGAGAAGATCCACAAGATGGTGGCCAAGGGCATCCGCCGGGGGCGGGTGACCGTGACGGTCAAGATCACCGACAAGCCGCACATGATCATCCGGCTGAACCACGACGCGGTGACCCGCTACCGCGGTTTCGCCCGCCAGATCGCCAGGGAATTCAAGGTCAGCGACGGGCTGTCGGCCGCGGACATCCTGCGCCTGCCCGGGGTGGTGGAGACCAAGGAGATGTTCGTCGAGGCCCACACGCTTTGGCCGGCCGTTGAGAAGGGGCTTGCCAAAGCCGTGGCCGGGGTGGTGGCCATGCGCCGCCGCGAAGGCAAGGCCCTGTGCGCGGACATCAGCGGCCAACTCAAACGCATGCTCAAGCAGATCGTATTGATCAAGGCGCGCTCGAACGCGCTTTTAAAAGAAAAGAAAAAGACCTCAAGCCGGGAAGAATTCACCTCTTATCAAAAGAGCAATGACATCAACGAAGAACTGGCCCGGCTGACCCACTACATCGACGAGGCCAGGGTCCTTTTAAGGCAAAGCGAGGGTGCCGGCAAGAAGATGGATTTTATTGCCCAGGAAATGCAAAGGGAAACCAACACCATCGGCTCGAAAGTGCAGGACAAGGACGTCGCGGGGGCGGTGATCGCCCTGAAGAGCAAGGTGGAAAAGATCCGCGAGCAAGCTAATAATGTCGAATAACAGAGCTCGAAGGTCGAAGGTCGAAGGTCGAAGGCAAGGAAGAATTGTTATTATATCCGGTCCGTCGGGTTCAGGAAAAACCACGCTCCATAACCGCCTGCTGGACAGCCCCCGCCTGAAAGGCGCCTTGGTCAAGTCCATTTCCGCGACCACAAGGTCCCGTCGTCCCGGCGAGAAACACGGCCGCGATTATCTGTTTTTAACCCCAGCTCTGTTCCAGCATAAAATACGCCGGGGACACTTTTTGGAGTGGCAGAAGGTTTTCGGCAATTATTACGGGACGCCCAGACGCCAGGTGCGGACGCTTTTGAACAAGGGGGCGCACGTGCTTTTGTGCATTGACGTCAAAGGCGCGGCCGTGGTGCGAAAAGAATTTCCCGACGCGCTCAATATTTTTATCAAGACCCCGTCGATGAAAGCGCTGCGTGATCGGCTGACCAAGCGCGCTTCCGAAAACCGTGCGACCCTGGATGTTCGTCTCAAGGTGGCCGGACGGGAACTCAAAGAAGCCAGGCATTATGATCATGTGGTGGTCAATGGACGATTGGACCGTGCGGTCCGTCAATTGGAGCGCATTGTCCGCGGCGAGCTTTGCGGGCATTGATTGACAATACCCAAGGGCATAGTATACACTAAGGGTTCAAAAATTCAGATCTCTCGGCCTTTGGCCTCGAGATAAATTCGCCCCGCATAAGCAGGGCTCATTTAGGGGAGTACACATGGCGTATCAACCGTTGGAAGAATTGTTGCCCAGAGCCAAATGGGGGGTTTATCGTTTGGTGCGTCTCGCGTCCAAGCGGGCGCTGGAACTTTCCGAAACAGGCGCGGCCCTGATCAAAACATCCAGCAACCAGAAATTGGCCACCATTGCCCTGGAAGAGATCCTTGCCGGCAAGGTCATGGATAAAGAGTCCGCCGAGGAAATGGAAAAGGCCGCCAAGTCCAAGAAAAGGTTCTGATGGTCCAGAAACCAAAAAGAATTGTTTTGGGGGTTTGCGGCAGCATTGCCGCGTATAAAGCAGGGGACATCATCCGCCGTTTGCGGGAAAAAGGCCGCGACGTCACGGTGGTCATGACCGCAGAGGCCAACCAATTCATCACGCCTCTGACCCTGTCAGTCCTTTCCGGCAAAGAAATTTATGGGAGCATGTTCGACGCTGATGGATGGCGGATGGGGCACATTGAATTGTCCCGCCAAGCCGATGTTTTGGTCATTGCGCCGGCCACGGCGAACATCATGGCCAAGATCGCGCATGGTTTCGCGGACGACCTTTTGTCCGCTTTGGCCATGACCGTGCGGGCACCCATTCTGCTCGCGCCGGCCATGAACGATGAGATGTATGCCAACGCCATTGTTCAGGAAAACCGCGCTCAATTGAAGAAACACGGCGTCCGGTTCATTGAGCCGGTCAAAGGCAAACTCGCCTGCGGCAGCGAAGGGGTGGGTCACCTGGCCGACGTGGACGATATCGTCAAAGCGGTTTTGAAGATCTAAACGGCGACGTAGCCAAGTGGTAAGGCAGTGGTCTGCAAAACCACTATTCAGCGGTTCGATTCCGCTCGTCGCCTCCAAAGATTGGGCGGGTGGCGGAACTGGAATACGCGCAGGACTTAAAATCCTGTGGCCGTAAGGTCATGAGGGTTCAAGTCCCTCCCCGCCCATAAATGATCCGGACTCGTAGCTCAGTTGGTTAGAGCGTCACGTTGACATCGTGAAGGTCACAAGTTCGAGCCTTGTCGAGTCCATTTTATTTTATGCAAGAACAAAAGCTTAAAGAGTTGTATTGTGAACGCCGCCTGTCCATGATGGAGGTGGCCGACGAATTAAATGTTACGCACGCAAAAGTTTTTTATTGGCTTAAGAAATTTGATATTGCCCGACGCTCCTGGAGAGATAGTGCTTACATTAAGCAAAATCGTCAAGGCGACCCGTTTATTATTCCCGATAGATTTTCTTCCAGAGAGAAAGAACTCTTGGCCGCCGGATTGCTTCTATATTGGGCTGAGGGTAATAAAGGGAAAGATGCTATTCGGATAGCCAACTTAGACCACCGTATGTTGAAGGTTTTTTTGAATTTCCTGAGAGAAGTTTGCAAGGTTGATGATAAACGATTATTTTTATACGTTCGTGTTTATAAAGAATTTTCTTTAGAGGAAGCTCGGAAATATTGGTCCGATTTCTTGAATATTGCTCCCCAAAAGGTCTCCGTATACCCTCATACAGACACCAGAAGCAAAGGAAATAACCAGCGGTCCCAACATGGCATTGCAACGCTAGAATTTCATAATACGAAGTTTAAGCAATGGTTGGATTCTTCCACTGAAGATTTGATTCAAAAATTATTGGTCATTCCCGGCTGAGGAGCCTTGTCGGGTCCATTTATTTTTATGAGAAATATTTTTCACTCTTTTGCCTTTCGCACCACGGCCGCCATCGTCCTGTCGATGACGGCCCTTGTTTTTTTAAGCGGCATCCTCATTTATCAGTTCACGTTCCGGTCCCAGTTTGAAGGCATCCGCGAGCGGCTCAAGGTCATTGCCCAGACCGCGGCTTTGATCGTGGACGCCAACGAGGTCCGCAACATCCCCCTCAACATGGAGGGGGTCAAGACCCCGGAATACCAGCACATCATCGACCAGTTAAGTCGCATCAAGGCCGCCAACGAACAGGTCAAATTTGTTTATATCCTGACAAAAACCGACGCGTCCGATATCTGGCATTTTGTGGCGGACCCGGATTTTGGCCGGCATGAGCGCTCCTCCAGCCCCGGCGAACCGTATAACGCCGGACGTTTTCCGGAATTGCTGAGCGGCCTTGACAGGCCTTCCGCCGACAAGAAGCTGGAGGTCGACGAGTGGGGCAAGACCCTTTCCGGTTACGCGCCCATCCGTGACGCCCTGGGCCGGCCCATCGCTGTTTTGGGCGTGGACATTGAGGCCAGCGACATTTATGCCATGGAAAAAGAGGTCATGGTCAGGGTGCTGATCACCCTGGCCGCGGGCATTATTTTTGCCCTGGCGCTGGGGTTTTTGATCTCTTCGCGCGTCGTGGCCCCCATCCGCCAGCTCATTGCCGGCACCCGCACGATCGCCGAGGGCAATTTGCATCATCAGGTGCGGATCACGCGCGGGGATGAGATCGGCGAATTAGCGGACTCTTTTAATGCCATGGCCAAAAGCCTGGATGTTTCCCGCAAGAAGCTGGTCAGTTATTTTTTTGACACCGTCAAGTCCTTGGTCACCGTCCTGGAAGTGCGCGACCAGTACACGCTGGGACATTCCGAATCCGTGGCGTATTTTTCCCAAAAGATCGCTTCAAAAATGGGCATAGACCCCCAGATCATGGAAGTGTTCAGCAACATTACGCTTCTGCATGATATCGGCAAGGTCGGGGTGCGCGACAGCGTTTTGAACAAGCCCGGGAAGCTCGATGAGGAAGAGTGGAAGGCCATTAAACTGCACCCGGTGCTGGGCGAGCAGATCCTTAAGCCCATTCTGCAGGACAAGACCATGCTGGCCGTCATCCGCAATCATCACGAACGTTTTGATGGCCAGGGTTATCCCGACGGCTTGGCGGGCGAGCAGATCCCGCTTTTGGTCGCCATCGTCACCGTTGCCGATAGTTACGATGCCATGACGTCCACCCGCTCTTACCGCAAGGCCCTGCCCCGCGAAGCGGCCGTTGAGCAATTGGTCAAGAACCGCGGCACACAGTTCCGCCCCGATGTGGTGGACGCTTTCCTGAAAGTTCTGGCCGAAGAGCCCGAGGTCCTTTGACATGTTCGCCATTGCCCTGATCATTTTCCGGGAAGTTTTAGAAATTGCGCTGATCCTCGGCATCCTGATGGCCGCCACCCGTGGGCTTGCCAAGCGCACCCAATGGGTATGGGTGGGGTTTTTCGGCGGGGTCGGAGGGTCGGCGCTCGTCGCATTTTTTGCCGACCGCATCTCTCAGGCCTTCCAGGGCATGGGGCAGGAAGTGATGAACGCCGCCATTCTTCTGACAGCGGCCGCCTTGATCGGCTGGACAGTCATCTGGATGGCCCGTCACGCCCACGAGTTGACCAGGGAGTTCAAGGAGATCGGACAGGCGGTCACCAAAAAGGAAAAGCCCATCTATACGCTGGCCGTGGTCGTCGGGCTCTCCGTTTTAAGGGAGGGTTCAGAGATCGTCATGTTCATCTACAGCGCTTTGGTCACGGGCGGCAAGGTGTTCGATCTTGGCGTCGGATTTTTCATCGGGGGCTGTGCCGGCGCGATCCTCGGCCTCATCATTTATTATGGGCTCATGAAAGTTCCGACGAGGCAGATCTTCGGGGTGACCAGCTGGATGCTGATCCTGCTGACGGCGGGCATGGTGTCCCACGCTTTTGGTTATCTGACGGCGGCGGGCAAGGTGCCTGAGATCATTCCGGTCATCTGGGACACCACACGGATCATGTCCCAGGAGAGCATGGCAGGACGGGTGTTGGGCGTGCTGACGGGCTATACCGCGCGCCCGTCGGGGATGCAAATTTTGATGTACGGCCTGACCCTGTTGACGTTGGGGACTTTTTTAAATATCTGCGGCCGCCATCGCTCGCCTCAACCCCTCGTTCGGTGATTGATATATTCCCAGATTGCGGGGATCATGGAGATCACGACGATGCCCAGGACGACCCAAGAAAAGTTTTTCGCGACAAAGGCAAGGCCCCCGAACAGATAGCCGGCGCCCAATCCGACGCTGACCCATAGGATGCCGCCCGTGATGTTGTAAAGGGCAAAGCGGCGGTAGGGCATGGCCCCGACGCCGGCCAAAAACGGGGCAAAGGTGCGGATGATGGGCAAAAAACGCGCCAGGATGATCGTTTTATTGCCGTATTTCGCGTAGAATTTCTTGGTTTTTTCCAGATGTTCCGTTTTAAGGAAACGGACGTGGCGATCACTGAATATTTTTGTGGCGCACCAGGCGCCGATATAATAGTTGACGGCATCGCCCAAAACCGCGGCAACAGCCAACAGCACCCAGAGAATGTCCATGCGTAGAACGCCCTTGGCGGCCAGGGCCCCCAGCACGAACAACAGGGAATCGCCCGGCAATAACGGCAGGACCACCAGCCCTGTTTCGCAAAAGATGATCAAAAAAAGCAGGGCGTAGGTCCAGATCCCCCAAGCAGCGGCGATGGCACCGATGTAGGCGTCCAGATGGATGAAAAAATCCAGGCATTGTTTGATGATGTCCACAAATTCTCCTATAATGACCAAGAGAATCATAACCAAAGCCAGGGGCCTGTGCCATGAAAAAATTTAAATACATTGTCATCATTCTTATTGTGGTCACGGCGGGCGCCTGGCTGGCCCAGCATTTTTACGAGCAGAAGGTCCTGCGGGAGATCATTGCCCGCCTTGAGGCGGATTCGCGCGCGGCCGAAGTCCTGGTGGTCGGGGTCAACTATAACGAGGAGCTGAAAAAGAATTTTACGACGATCAAGTTTTTAGAATACGACACCCGCGGCCGTCCGCTCGCGTCCAAATATTTCACCTTCCCCGGCAATGTCATCCAATTCCAGTCGCTGGTGGTGCGTTTTGATGACCGTTTCGTGGCCGCGGGCAACGCCCTAAAAGGAAAAAGCGTGTATCTTTTCTGGAAGGCCTTCATGCTCGACGGCGAAAAGACCAAAGAATACCCGATCACGTATTTGAATGAGGTCCCCGGCGGATATAAAATTACGGACAAGAGCGATGCGGCCGAACAAGGGTTTTGGCGGCGTTTTTGGGATTACGCGTTTGACAAAGAAGCCGCGGACAAGGCGGGCATCAAGAACGTGCAGATCGAGGCGCCGGGGGCTGTTTTTATCCCGGGATATTTTTATACCATCAGGATCGAACACGACGGCGGCCTGCGCATTGACACAAAACCCCTGCCGGACATTGTCAGGGGAGAGCGCGTGCTTTAGCCCGCAGCGCTTCATTGATCATCCGCAGGGCCTGCTGGACGCTTTGGTCCTCGGGGTCGGAGCGCGCCACGACTTCAAGATATTTTTTTGCCTCTTCCCAATTCCCCAATTGAAAATACAATTGTGCCAGCGACCGGTAGGAAAAGATAAATCTTGGATCCAGGGCAATGGCCTTTTTGAAATTTTCAAGGGCCAGCGCCGTGCGCCCGGTGTCGCGGTACGTTCCGGCGATATTGTGATAGGCCACGGGATTTTCCGGGTTCAGGGCAATGGCTTTGAGGTAGATCGTCTCGGCCTTGTCATGAATGCCTTTGTTGGCGTATTCCATCCCCAGATTATTAATGACACGGTAGCTGTCCGGCGCCGTCTTGACCAGTTTTTCATAAAATATGATGGACGTGCGCCAGTCCAGGTTACGGCGTACATTAATGCCGATAAAAATGATGAGCACAAGGACTAGGACCTTCAGGAGGGTCGGCCCCAAATTTTTCCGGCGCCCCCATTCCATGGCCGCGTCCACGACGATCAACACCACGCCGATCATGGGCAGGTATAAAAAATGTTCATACAAGACGGCGTTGATGGGCACAAGCACGTTGGATGCGGGGGCGATGGCGATGAAAAACCAACCGATGCCGTAACTGACCAGGGGCTTTTTTTGCCAGCATCGTAACCCCGCCCAAAGCATTCCAGCAACCAAAGCTCCGCCGAAAAGAACGTCGGGCTCGAAGAAGGACTGGGCCCAGGGCAGCTGGCGTTCCACGCGCAGGTCGTGGGGGAAAAATAAAAATCCGGCGTATTGGCTCATGGCTTTAAAGAAGGTCAACAGCCGCAAGCCCATGTCCGTCGTGAACGCGTTGTCCGCGTTGTAAAAGTTAAAACTGTTTGAGAAGTTCAGGACCGTGGCGCGCAAGATGACGTAGACAACAGCGAGGACTAAAAAAGGCCAGCACGTCGTCAAGGTCCGCGACAAGCGTTTGAAAAAAGAGCCGCTGTTTAAAAGCAGGAAGTCGGTGAAAGGAATAAGCGCGGCCAGGACAAAACCGGTTTCCTTGGACATGATGCCCAGAGGGAGCATCAGGAGGCCCAGGTAATAGGGGGGGCTTAAAAACGCGCTGACCTTTGACTGGCGGAACCGGACGTAAAGGATGAGGCCGCTGAAAATGAAGACCGAAGCCAGGGAATCGCCCAGACTGTTGACGTAGACAACGGCTTCGTTATGGACCGGATGGGCGACAAAAAGCACGGCCGTGATCAGTGAAAGCGCCCGGCGGCCGAAAAGCCGGTTTAACAAAAAATACAGCGTGATGCCAGCGCCAATATGCGCCCCGACACTGATGGCGTGCCATCCGTACACCCAATTCTGCCACCAATGCCATTCGGCCGCAAAGACGGTCAATAACAGCGGACGCCAGTAATTGCTGACCAGATAAGAGCCGGCCACCAGGTTTTGGGTGAAGAATTCAGGGAAATGGCGCCACTCCTTGATGAACCTGTTCTTGAGGATGAAATCGTCGTCATCCCAGAACATGGCATTGGGCAGGCAGTTGATGTAGGCGCACGCGCCGACGATGACCAGAAGGGTCACGGCAAGGAGGGTGAACGTGCGGGGGTTGTTGATCTTCATCGGTCATTTATTTTACTGCAAAACGGTAATTTTTATACCGTAAAATGGGCAAATCGTGATATATTTAAAAATCTCATGAAGATCCACGAATATCAAGCCAGAGATTTATTCGCTGAATACGGCATTCCCAATATTCCCTGTTCCTTCGATGGCGGAGGGGTTGTATGAAAATTCATGAATACCAAGCAAGAAGCTTATTTACCGAGTATGGTATTCCGACTGCGACTGGGGACGTTGCCGCCACATCGCAGGAGGCCGTGGCCATTGCCCGCAAGACCGGGTTTCCCGTCGTGGTCAAGGCCCAGGTCTTGGTCGGCGGCCGGGGCAAGGCCGGCGGGGTGAAGGTCGTTGCCGATGAAGCGTCCCTGATCTTAGAATTCAACCGCATTAAAAATTTGACCATCAAGGGCTATAGCGTTGACCGTCTGCTGGTGGCCAAAGCCATTGACATCAAAAAAGAGTATTATGTCGCGGTGACCATTGACAATGTCAGGGGTGACGCGGTCATCATTGCCTCGGCTGACGGCGGGGTGGACATTGAAGAGACCGCCAGGACCAGTCCTGAGAAAATATTGAAGTTTTATACGCAGGGGCAAAAGACCCTGGATGAATCCCGCTGGGCCCTGGTCGCGGCGCAATTGTTTTCCGACGTCCGCCTGCAGCAAAGCGCCACGGTGATCATTGCCCGGCTCCTGAAACTTTTTTTTGAAAAGGACTGCTCGCTGGCGGAGATCAACCCGTTTGTCATCAACAGAGAGGGCAATTGGATGGCCGCGGACGCCAAGATCATCATTGACGACAACGCGCTTTTCCGTCAGGAAAAGATCCGCGGCCTGCGCGATCTCCAATACGACGACGCGGACGAGATGGAGGCCAAGGAAAAGGGCTTGAGCTTCGTCAAACTGGAAGGCAATGTGGGGTGCATCGTCAACGGCGCGGGCCTGGCCATGGGCACCATGGATGCCATCAAACTTTTGGGCGGACAGCCGGCCAATTTTCTGGACGTCGGCGGCAGTTCCAATCCCGAAAAGGTCTTGAGCGCGTTCAAGATCATTTTGCGCAACAAAGACGTCAAGGTCGTCCTGATGAATATTTTCGGCGGCATCACCCGCTGCGACGACATCGCCAACGGCATTTTGGCCGCGCGCAAGCAGATCAAAATTCCCGTGCCTTTGGTCGTGCGCCTGACCGGCACCAATGAGCGCGAGGCCAGGGAGATATTGAGCAAGTCAGGGCTGAACCCGTTCACGTCCATGCGTCAGGCGGTCATGGAAGCGGTAAAATTAGCAAAGTAGGGGCGATCCTTGTGATCGCCCTAAAAGGGCGAATACAAGATTCGCCCGTACAAATAATATGTCCATTTTAATCGATCAAAACACGCGTGTCATTGTCCAAGGCATCACCGGCCGTGACGGCTCTTTTCACGCCAAACAAATGCTGGAATACGGGACCAAGGTCGTCGGCGGCGTGACCCCGGGCAAAGGCGGCCAGGACGTGCAGGGCATTCCGGTCTTTAATTCCGTCAAAGAGGCCAAGGACAAGACCGGCTGTGATGCCGCGGTCATTTATGTGCCGGCCAAATTTGCCAAAGACGCCATGCTTGAGGACATTGCCGCGGGCATTGATCTGATCGTCTGCATCACCGAAGGGATCCCGGTCTTAGACATGGTGGAGGTCAAAAAGGCCTTAGTCGGCAGTCATTCGCGGCTGATCGGCCCCAACTGCCCGGGGCTTATCTCGCCGGGAAAATGCAAGATCGGCATTATGCCCGGACACATCCACAAGCCGGGTAATGTCGGGGTCGTGTCGCGCAGCGGCACGCTGACCTATGAGGTTGTTTTCAACCTTTCCGCCAATGACATGGGCCAGAGCACCTGCGTTGGCCTGGGGGGAGACCCCATCATCGGCACGCGTTTCGTAGAGGCGCTCAAGATGTTCCAGGAAGACCCGGACACCGGCGCCATCGTCATGGTCGGCGAGATCGGCGGCGACGACGAACAAACGGCCGCGCAGTTCATCAAAGACCATGTTACTAAACCGGTGGTGGCCTTTATCGTCGGGCGCACCGCGCCCGCGGGCAAGCGCATGGGCCATGCCGGCGCCATCATTTCCTCGGGCGACAGCACGGCCGAGGCCAAGATGCAGATGCTCAAAGACGCCGGCGTCACCGTCATTGATTTCCCCGACGAAATTCCCCAAGCCCTCCTGGCGAAGATCAAATAACCCACTGATATTTTGCTTGATTTTTGATGATGGTAACACTATAATTCAAGTATGAAATATCGCCACAGGATCATTGAATCCAAGCTTAAAAAATTAAAAGAACATTTCCCTGTGATCGTTGTTACCGGCGCCCGCCAGGTTGGCAAGAGCACTCTTCTGGCTTACCTTTTCGGGAAAAATGCCCGGCATATCGTTTTTGATCCGGTGACCGATGACCTTGGCGCGCGCCGGGATCCGGAATTTTTCCTTCAGCAAAACAAAACCCCGCTGATCCTCGATGAGATCCAATATTCGCCGGAATTGCTGCCCATTATCAAAAAGAAGATCGATCAAGATCGCACGCCGGGGCAGTTTTTCTTGACCGGATCGCAAAATCTCTCTGTGATTAAGTCCATCAGCGAGAGCATGGCCGGCCGCGTGGCCATTGTTGATATGGATGCCATGAGCGTCCCGGAACGCCTTGGGAAATTCAGTCCCGCATTGTGTTTTTGGTTTGAGGAAATACTGCGCGCGGGCAAGGGGGCGGTTTCATTGGATCAATTGAGACGTTCCGGCGCCGTGCAAGCGCGTGGGAATCTTTTTAAAATGCTTTGGAGAGGCGGTTATCCGGGGACTTTAGACCTGCCGGATGATCTATTGGCGGATTATTTTCAGTCATATATCCGCACCTATGTGGAGCGGGACATCCGCGTTATCGCGGAGGTCTCCGATCAGCAAACATTCAGCCGATTCTTTGGCCTTGCTGCCGCGTTGACAGCGCAGGAAGTCAATTATAGCCATCTGGGCAGGGAGTTGGGGATCACCCCGCAAACCGCTTCGCGGTGGCTGAACATCTTAAAAGCGACTTATCAATGGTTCGAACTTCCGCCTTATCACGGAAATTTGGTTAAGCGTTTGAGCAATAAAGGCAAAGGCTACCTCACCGACACGGGATTAGCTTGTTATCTCACCCGTGTTTCATCCCCGGAGGCGCTCGCTACACAGCCATTCTTGGGGGCTATATTTGAGACACACGTTGTCTTAGAGATCAAGAGGATGTTTTCCGCTGTTGTTTCGCCGGTCAATTTTTTTCATTGGCGCGCGCACAGCGGCGCTGAAGTGGATTTAGTGATAGAGCGGGATGGGATTCTCTGGCCGGTTGAGATCAAATGTAAAGCAAAGATCACTTCCGCAGACATCCGCGGTCTTACGGCTTTTCGTGAAGCCTACCCAAAACAATGCGGCATTGGTGTCCTGGTTGCTTCCGTTGAAGAGCCGTATTTTTATTCTAAGGATGTTCTTGTCCTTCCGTATTCACTTTGTGGGAACGCGGAAAAGGGGACGATCAGGGCATGAAAAAACTTAAAAATATTTTTATTTCCGCCATCCATCAGAACGCGGGCAAGACCACCCTGGCGCTGGGGCTGTATAAAAATTTTCAGGAACGCAAGATCCGCACCGCGTTCATGAAGCCCGTCGGCCAGGAAACCGTTTCCATCGGCGGCGCGCCGGTGGACAAGGATTCCTACCTCATCGGCGAGGTCTATCACTGCGCCAAACGCATCAATGACATGAGCCCCATCACCGTGGGCCGCGGCTACACCGAGAAATACATCCTCAATCCCCAAAAGGAAGTCCTCCAGGAAAAGATCTTAAAGTCGTTCCACACTCTGACCAAAGGCAAAGACGCCATCATCGTTGAGGGCACCGGCCACGCGGGCGTGGGGGCGGTCATTGACTGTTCCAACGCGGACGTGGCCGCGCTTTTGGGTTCCAACGTCATCATCGTGTCCCAGGGCGGCATCGGCCGCAGCATTGACGAGATCATGCTCAACAAGGCCCTCTTTGACCTGCGCGGGGTCCCGGTTTTGGGCGTTATCGTCAACAAGGTCATCCCGGAAAAACTGGAAAAGATCAAGAACATCGTCGGCAGGGGGCTGGCCAATAAGGGCATACGGCTTTTGGGCGTTATTCCGGAAACGGAACTGTTGAGCGCGCCCACGGTTGAGCAGATCAAGGAGCGTCTGGACCTGAAAGTGTTTTCCGGCGTGGAAAATTTGCAGGCCCGCGTTTATGACGTCATTGTCGCGGCCATGGAGCCCCATAATATGATGGGCCATTTGCGCGAGGGGGCCCTGGTCATCACCTCCGGCGACCGCGTGGACAATATTTTGGTGGCGGTCAGTTCCTACCTTTTACAGGAAGGCCGCAATATTAAGGTCGCGGGGCTTATCCTGACCGGAGGGCTTATCCCGGATGACAAGATCGCGGGCCTCCTTAAGGACAGCCATATCCCCGTGCTTTGCTGTGAAGCCGACACCTACACCATTGCCGCGGCCATTGAAAACCTCACCTGCAAGATCCAGAAGACCGACAAAGACAAGATCCATGAAGCCCACCGCTTGATCAAAGGCCATGTCAATGTGGACATGATCCTCGAGAACCTGTAAACCCTGCCCCGCCATAGGCGGGGCCTCTTTATGAGTAAATTCTTGACTATTCGTTCGTTATTATTTAAATTAATCAAATGATAGAGTATATTGCAATTATATTCGCTTTCCTATCTGCATTGGCCATTGCCGCGCTTTTACTGACCTTACCGAAGTTCCTTAGTCCCAAAGTCCCCAGTGAAGCGAAATCAAAGCCCTTTGAATGCGGCATGGAGCCCTTTGCTTTGCCAGGAGGGAACATGCCGGTGCATTTCTATATTGTGGCGATGCTTTTTATCGTGTTTGACGTTGAGCTGGTCTTTCTTTTTCCCTGGGCTGTCCTGTTTAGGGAATTGGGTGTTTTCGGGCTGGCGGAGATGGCTGTTTTCCTGGGGTTTGTGGCCCTGGGTTTCTGGTATGTTTGGAAAAAAAGAGCATTAGAGTGGGGGTGAGCACATGTCTTTCTTAAGTTCCCCGACCGGTTTCTTGACTTCGACGATCAAAGATGCTCTGGGTTGGGCGCGCAAGTATTCCATTTTCCAATACCCGTTCGTTACGGCCTGCTGCGGCATGGAGTATATGTCCACCGCCGCCTCCCACTATGATGTGGACCGTTTCGGCGCGGGTTTTCCGCGTTTTTCCCCCCGGCAATCGGACGTCCTTTTTGTCGTCGGGACGATCAGCCACAAAATGGCCCCGGTCTTAAAGACCATTCATGACCAGATGTGCGAACCGAAATGGGTGGTGGCCTTCGGGGTTTGCACCTGCACCGGAGGGTTTTACGACAATTATTCAACCGTCATGGGCATTGACACCATCATTCCCGTGGACATTTATATCCCCGGCTGTCCTCCTCGTCCGGAGAACGTCATTGATGGCTTGATGAAACTCCAGGAGAAGATCCAAAAAGGGGAGCAGTCAAGGACCTTATATGACCCGCGCACCAAAACAGGCCGGCCTGCCGAATTAAGCCAGGGATATTCCATTGAGCAACATATCAAACACATAGAATCCTCGCCATGACACCCAACCTTACGACATCCAAGGAACAGGGAATATTGACGCCCTTGCAAAGAGTCCAGGAACAATTTTCACAGGAGGTCGTGGAGACCCATGCTTTCAGGGGGGACGAAACGCTTGTCATCCGCCCCGGCGCCTTGTTGGCCGTTGCCAAATTTTTGAAAACAGCGCCGGAACTGGATTTCAATTTCCTGATGGACCTGACGGCAGTGGATTATCTGTTTTTCGCCGGCGGAAGGGTCCAAAAAGAATTCCGTTTTGAAGTTGTTTATCATTTTTATTCCCTCAAACATAACCATCGGCTTCGCATCAAGGTCCCTGTGGACGAGAAGGACCCCGAGGTGGATACGCTGACAGGCCTTTGGCCGAGCGCTGATTGGTATGAACGGGAAGCGTGGGACATGTTCGGCATTCAATTCAAAGGCCACCCGAATTTGAAACGGATCCTGATGTATGAAGAATTCCAGGGGCATGCCCTGCGCAAGGATTATCCGTTCAATAAACGTCAACCGCTGATCGGACCACAGAACTGATGGTAACCCAGACGCGCAACATGCTGTTGAACGTAGGCCCTTCGCACCCGGCGATGCACGGGGTCATCCGCTTGATCATGGAATTGGAAGGCGAGAAGATCAAAGGCGTGGACGTTGAGATCGGGTATCTGCACCGGGCCTTTGAGAAAATGTGCGAAACGGTCATGTACGCCCAGTGCTTTCCCTACACCGACCGGCTGAATTACGTTTCTCCGCTTATCAATAACGTCGGTTTCGCGATGACCGTTGAGAAATTGCTGGGCATTGATGTCCCGGAACGCGCGAAATACATCCGCGTCATCATGAGCGAGATCTCGCGCGTCACCGACCATCTGACCTGCATCGGCGCTTCCGCCATGGAGCTGGGGGCCATGTCGGTGTTTTTGTATATGATCAAGGCCCGCGAATATTTGTATGAACTGGTGGAAGAGATCACCGGCGCCCGTCTGACCATTTCTTATGTCCGTATCGGCGGGGTCAAGGCCGATCTGACCGCGGGCTTCGTTGACAAGGCCTTCCAGAAGATCGCGGACGTCCGCAAAGTCCTCATTGAGGTGGATGAGCTATTGACCCGCAACCGCATTTTTTTTGACCGCATGAAGGGCATCGGCACGATCTCTGCCGACGACGCGATCGCCTACGGGATCACGGGTCCATTCTTAAGGTCCACAGGCGTTGCCTATGATGTCCGCAAGGCCAATCCGTATCTCATCTATGACCGCCTGGATTTTGAAGTCCCCACCGGGACCACGGGGGACAATCTGGACCGTTATTTTGTCCGCATGGCAGAGATGGAGCAAAGCTTGCGGATGATCGAGCAATGCTTCCAGCAGATCCCCGATGGGGCCGTTTCCGGCGAGTTAACGGGCTGTTTGGTCCCTGCCGCCCAGATGGTTGACCGCGCCAAGATGGGACAAACCGAAGATCTCATTGAAGATGAGGTTGATCTGGATCCCACGTTGCAGGGAGGGACAAAGAGATATCACGATGCCATCAACGCGGATCAAAAAGACGTTGTCCTGCCCGCCAAAGAAAATACCTACGGCAATATTGAGGGTTTGATGAACCACTTTAAGCTGGTCATGTATGGCCACGGGATCCGTCCTCCCGTCGGAGAGGTTTATTTCCCCGTGGAAGGGGCCAATGGAGAATTGGGATTTTATATTGTCAGTGACGGCAGGGACCTTCCCTGGAGGGTGCGCGTCCATCCGCCGTGTTTCCCGATCATGGCCGCGCTGCCCAAATGTCTGGTCGGCGGCATGATGGCAGACATGGTCTCCACATTCGGGTCCGTCAACATGATCGCGGGCGAGCTGGATAGATAAAATGTTCACCACAGATCTGTTACGACAATTGGACAAGATCGCAGGTCAGTATGAGCAAAAACAGGCCGCGCTTTTGCCTGTTCTGCACGCGATCCAGGAGAAGGAGGGGTTGATCTCCCCGGAGTCGGAACAGGACGTTTCCCGGTATTTGGGCATTCCCGTGGTCCACGTCCATGAAGCGGTTTCTTTTTACCATTTGTTCCATCAAACAAAAAAAGGCAAATGCCATTTTTCGGTCTGTCAGACCACGTCCTGCGCCTTGCTCGGAGGCGAGGACATCATTGAACATCTTAAAACGCGCCTGGGGATCAAGTCCGGGGAAACAACTCCCGACGGAAAGTTCAGTTTGAGCGTGGTGGAGTGCCTGGGGGCGTGCGAGTTAGCGCCCATGATGCAGTACAACAAGGAATACAGGGGTTTCTTGAACAAAAAGAAGATCGATGAGTTGATCGATAAGAATAAATGACACCGAAGGTGTCACCCCCGAATGTTTTAGTCGGGGGTCCAGTGCACTGGATTCCCGATAAAAGCATTCGGGAATGACAAGGATTGTTATGGAAAAAGTCCTCACCAGAAATTTCGGCCTGGAAAATTCGCACCGCCTTGAGACCTATCTTAAAAACAAGGGTTATCAGGCGGCCCGCAAGGCCTTGACCAAAATGACGGGGCCCCAAGTCATTGATGAGATCAAAAAGTCCAATCTGCGGGGGCTCGGAGGGGCAGGTTTCCCGACGGGGATGAAGTGGGGCTTTATCCCGCAGGCCAACCCGAAACCGAAATATTTGGTCGTCAACGGGGATGAAGGCGAGCCGGGCACGTTCAAGGATAAATACATTTTTGAAAAAGATCCCCACGCCCTGCTTGAAGGGATCATCATCACCTGCTATGCCATCGCAAGTCACAAGGCCTATGTGTATGTCCGCGGCGAATACGTCAAATCCATGCAGACCCTGCAAGCCGCGATCGACGAGGCAAATTCATCGGGGTATTTGGGCAAGGGGATCATGGGAACGACGTTTGATCTTGATGTGGTCGTGCATCCGGGGGCCGGGGCATACATTTGCGGGGAGGAAACAGCGCTTTTGGAATCGCTGGAAGGCAAAAAAGGATTTCCCCGCCTTAAGCCGCCGTTTCCCGCGGTGGTGGGATTATTTGGATGCCCGACGGTGATCAACAATGTTGAGACCCTCTCCTGCGTGGGGCCCATCATTGCCAACGGCGGTGAATGGTTCGCCAAATTGGGCTCTCCCAAAAATGGCGGGAACCGGCTTTTTTGCGTGAGCGGGCATGTGAATAAACCCGGGGTTTATGAACTGCCCAACGGCATCACCCTGCGCGCAATCATCTATGAGCATGCCGGAGGGATCCCCAACGGCAGGAAACTCAAAGCCGTTATCCCCGGGGGAATATCAGCTCCGGTCCTGACCGCGGATGAAATTGATGTGAAAATGGATTTTGATTCCTTAAAAGCGATCGGCTCCATGGCCGGCTCCGGCGGGATCATCGTCATGGATGACACCACGGACATGGTCTGGGCAGCCATGGTCGCGGCGCGGTTTTTCGCGCATGAATCCTGCGGCCAGTGTTCGCCCTGCCGCGAGGGCAGCGGATGGGTCTACAACAATTTGAAAAAACTTTATCAAGGGGGAGCGCGGCCGCATGATCTGGCCAATCTTCCGGGGATCATCGGCAATATCGGCGGCAACACGATCTGCGCTTTTGGCGACGCGGTGACCATGTCCGTCGGCAGTTATGTCTCCAAATTCCGCGAAGAGTTTGAAAACAAGATCAAAGAGAGAGTATGCCGAATCTGACCATTGACGGACAAAAGATAGAGGTCCCGGCCGGGACAACAATTATCCAGGCCGCGGAGAAATTGGGAATTGAAATTCCCCGTTACTGTTATCATCCGGCCCTGCCTGTGGCCGGCAATTGCCGCATCTGCATGGTGGAAGTTGAAAAACAGCCCAAACTGCAGATCGCCTGCTATACGCCGGTGGCCGCGGGCATGGTTGTTAAGACGACTTCCCCCAAAGTTCTTGAAGCCCGTAAAAACGTATTGGAATTTTTGCTCGTCAATCATCCGCTGGACTGCCCGGTGTGTGACCAGGCCGGGGAGTGCAAGCTCCAGGATTACTATATGGAACATGGCCAGTACGATAGCCGTCTGGCGTCTGTGAAGGTCAAAAAAGAAAAAAAGGCCTTTTCCATCGGCCCGACGGTGATGCTGGACCAGGAACGCTGCATCCTCTGCACCCGCTGTGTGCGTTTTACGGATACGATCACCAAGACCAGCGAATTCGGGGTTTTTGACCGCGGTGATCATTCACAGCTGGATGTTTATCCCGGCAAAGAGCTGGACAACAAATATTCCGGGAACGTCGTTGATATTTGCCCGGTCGGTGCTTTGACCGACAAGGACTTCCGCTTCAAATGCCGTGTTTGGTATCTGGACCACACCAAATCCGTGTGTCCGGGCTGCAGCATGGGGTGCAATATTGACATTGATTGGGACAAGTCGCGGCCGCACACAGAGAAAAAAGAGCGCGTGATGCGCTTAAAGCCGCGGCACAACCCCGACGTCAACAATTACTGGATCTGCGACAGCGGACGGTACAATTACCATTTTATTGACGAGAACCGTATCCTGTCCCCGCAATACTTGGACAAGATCGTTGAATGGGGCGAGGCGATGGAACGGGTCGCCGAAACGATCCAATCCACCAAGGCGGAGCGCATTGGGGTTTTGGCCTCGGCCCAACTGACCAATGAAGACCTGTTCGTTATCCGCAAATTGTTCAAAGACACCCTTAAAGCGCACGTGGATTTCAGGGTGCCTGAAAAACCGGGTGATAGTGATGATTTCCTTATCAAAGCGGACAAGAATCCCAACACGGCCGGCGCAGCGTCCATCCTTGGGGCCCAGGCAGACGCGCAGACCATCGTGCAAAAAGCAAAGCAGGGAGAACTTGACCTTCTTTATGTGTTCGGCCATGACCTGGTCAAGCTATTCGGCAAAGAGACCGTCGCGCAAATCGCCAAGAAGACCAAACTTTTTGTTTTTCAGGGCAGCAATATCAACGACACCTGCGGCTATGCCCATTTGAACCTGCCCAGCAGTGTTTACGCGGAAAAAGACGGGACATTCACCAATTGCCAGCAGAGGGTGCAGCGCATCCGGCCGGCATTCTTTCCGTTGGGCGAATCCAAAGGTGATTGGGAGATCGTGTCCTTTGTCGCCGGACAATTGGGGGCCCCGCTTTCTTACAAAGGTCCCCAGGACGTATTTGATGACATCGTCAAAACCGTTGCCGGGTTTGCGGGGATGTCTTATGAGAAGATCGGCGATCAAGGAATGATCTTAAAAAAATAAACCATGCAAGACATTTGGATCAAACTGATATTGGCCTGCGGTACGATATCAATGATGTTCGGCATCGCCGGGCTGTTGACCTGGGTTGAGCGCAAGCAAAGCGCGGTGATGCAGGACCGCATCGGCGCTAACCGCGCGTCCATTTTCGGCTTCAAGGCTCTGGGCCTTTTTCACGCCATCGCCGACGTGCTCAAAATGCTTAGCAAAGAGGAATTCATCCCACAGGGCGCCAACAAGTTCCTGTTCAATATTGCCCCTTATTTATCCATCACGTTCGCTCTGGTCGGTTTTGCGGCCATCCCCATCGGCGATCAGCTGATCGTGGGGACCAAGGTCATTGAACTTCAGGCCGCGAATATCAACATTGCCCTTCTTTTTATTTTTGCCATGATGTCCATGAGCGTTTATGGCGTGGTGCTGGCCGGGTTTTCTTCCAATAATAATTATGCTTTTTTGGGCGGGATGCGCGGCGCCGCCCAGATGATCGCGTATGAGATCACCATGGGGGCGGCCATCATGGGCGTCATCATGGTCTATAACACGCTGGACCTTCAAGCGCTGGTCCGCGCTCAAGGGGAATATCTGATGGGTGGCTGGCTTCCCAAATGGGGGGTCTTTGTCCAGCCGCTGGCCTTTATTTTATTTTTGACCGCGGCCACGGCCGAGACCAAACGCACCCCGTTTGACCTTCCCGAGGGGGAGTCGGAGATCGTCGGCTATTTCGTGGAATACAGCGGCATGAAATTCGGCATGTTCTTTATGGCCGATTTGGTGGAAACAGTCCTGGTTTCCGCCCTCATGACGACCTTGTTTTTGGGCGGATGGCAGGTGCCTTATCTGCATCCGGATGGATTTCACTTCCCGTGGGGGAGCTTTGCCGCGCTGCCGCATCTGGCTGTCGCGGGCTTAGGGGTTTTGGCGTTCTTTGCCAAACTGACTTTCTTTATCGGGATGTTAATGGCTGTGCGCTGGACCCTGCCGAGATTCCGTTATGACCAACTGATGCGTTTAGGATGGCAGATATTGCTTCCGGCATCCCTGGTTAACATCGCGGTCACGGCAATTGTGCTTATAGTATTTAAAATTTTATAAGAGTATGATTTTTTCCGCCAGAGGCGGATCCGCCTTTGGCGGAAAGGTGAATTCATGGAACACCCGGAACTTGAGAAATATTTTGATGTCAAAGGGCCTTTTGCTTTTTTGCGCTTGGCCCAGATGAAGCGGGCGTGGAAGAACAAGAACCGCCGTGAATTGACATGGTGGGAGAATACCTATATCCCGTCGGTGGTCAGCGGCATCTATCTGACCTCCAAACATTTCTTCCGCAACTTCACCCTGCACGTTTTTCATGCCGTCGGCCTTTTTAAGGAAATTCCCGCCGCGGTCACGTGTCAATATCCCGAACAGACCCGGCCTTTGGCCAGCCGGACAAGGACGCGCCACCGGCTGACGAAACGCGAGGACGGTTCTCCCCGGTGTGTGGCCTGCATGATGTGCGAGACCGTCTGCCCCGCCCGCTGCATTGAGATCACGGCGGCCGAACACCCGGACCCCAACATTGAGAAATACCCAGCCGAATTCATCCTGGATCTGGGCAAATGCGTCTACTGCGGTTTTTGCGTGGAGGTCTGCCCGGAAGATGCCATCCGCATGGACACCGGCCGGCTCGATATCGCTGAATATTCCCGCGAAAGCATGATTTACGACAAAAAGCGGCTGATGGAAGAGTAAAGGAGGGTAATGAGAATAACGTTGAGACTTGTGTGTTTCTTGGTCGGTATTGTGGCCCTGGTCGCGCTCGTGTTCTCATTCTGGCAGGTCAGGCAGGAAGAAGACCGTCTCAAGGGAGAATTGGAAAAAAGGGCCGGTGTTTTTGCCGACAGCCTCAAGATCGCGGTTGAGCCGTTATTATCGGCTGATAATGTTCAGGCCCTTCAGAGCATGGTGGACAGGTTTTCTAATCGTGAACGGCTGGTTGGCATCGCCATTCATGATGTCCGGGAAAATTTGATCGTCGCATCCACGGAGATCCGTCCGCGGCTGGAAAAAGACCCGGGCTTCTGGGCGCAGGGGGTCCAGGACGTTGAGCGTTCAGGCGGGGAGCACGGCAGTTTTATGGGCTTCGGGAACGAGGCATTATATGTGTATGCCATTCCGATCCTGGCGGACAACGAGGTCACGCGCGTTCTGTCGATCTTTTATGATGCCGGTTATATCCAGGAACGCATCCACCGCCTCTGGATCAACAGTTTTTGGCGGGCCTCTATCCAGGCATTCCTGATCACATTAGCGACGTTTCTTCTTATTTATCTCAACGTGATGGCCCCCATCAAGAAAACCACCGAATGGATCAGGAGGATCCGCAAAGGTGAATCTGTTCCCAGGCTGGATGCCAAGGGAGAATTGCTGCTGGGCCCTTTGGCCCAGGAGATCACACAAATGGCCAAAAGTTTGGAGATGGCCAGATTTGCCGCCGAGGAAGAGGCCCGTTTGCGGTATTCTTCGGAATCCCGATGGACGCCGGAGCGTTTGAAGGAGGTGGTACGGCTCAAGCTTAAGGACAAGCCGCTGTTCGTGGTCTCCAACAGGGAGCCGTACATGCATATTCATAACGGCAATCGGATCGAGTGCATTGTCCCGGCCAGCGGCTTGGTCACGGCCCTTGAGCCGGTGCTCAATGCCTGCGGAGGCACATGGATCGCGCAGGGCTCGGGTGACGCGGACAGGGAAACGGTCGACAAGAACGATAAGGTCAGGGTCCCTGTGCAGGAGCCGAAATACACCCTGCGGCGCGTATGGGTGGACAAGGACGTGGAAGAAGGATTTTATTCCGGATTTTCTAATGAAGGACTATGGCCTTTGTGCCATATCGCGCATACCCGGCCCATTTTCAGGAGCAAGGACTGGGCCGATTACAAGGCCGTCAACAAGAAGTTTGCCGACGCGGTCCTGCAAGAGATCGACGGGGTGGAGGGGCCTTATATTTTGATACAGGATTATCATTTTGCGTTGCTGCCGCGTTTGATCAAAACGGCAAGGCCGGATGCGCGGGTGGCGATCTTCTGGCACATTCCGTGGCCGAATCCGGAATCGTTCGGCATTTGTCCATGGCGCAAAGACCTTTTGCAGGGCATGCTCGGCGCGGACCTTATCGGTTTCCATACGCAATTCCATTGCAATAACTTTATCGAATCCGTGGACCGGTTCCTCGAATGCCGCATTGATTATGAGCATTTTACCGTCAATCGTGAGGGCCACACCACATGGATCAAGCCGTTTGCCATCAGCATCGATTTCAATCCCGCCGACGGGGCCCAGCCCCAGACCCCATCCACAAAAGAGGGCCTGCTGAAACCCCACGGCATCCAGGCCCAATGGCTTGGTGTGGGAGTGGACCGGCTGGATTATACCAAGGGCATCGTGGAAAGGTTTCGGGCCATCGAGAACCTGCTGGACAATCATTCGGCCTTCAAGGGAAAACTCACCTTTGTCGAATTGGGGGCCCCGAGCCGCATCATGATCCCCAAGTATAAGGAATTCATCGATGAGATCGTCAAGGAGACCGAGCGCATCAACGCGAAGTTCAAAACAAAGAACTGGCAGCCCATCCTGCTGTTGATGAAACACCACAGCCACAAGGACATCATCCCGTTTTATAAGGCCGCGGACGTGTGCATGGTGACGTCCTTGCACGACGGGATGAACCTGGTCGCCAAGGAATTCATTGCGGCGCGCGATGATGAGCAAGGAGTGCTGGTCCTAAGCCAGTTCACCGGGGCTTCCAGGGAATTGAAGGACGCGCTGATCGTCAATCCTTATGATGTCGGTCAGATGTCGGAGGCACTCAAGCAGGCCCTGGAAATGCCGGACAAGGAACAGGCCGAGCGCATGAAGCGCATGCGCGATATCATCAAAGACAACAATATTTACCGCTGGGCCGGCGAACTGGTGGGACAATTGACCCAGGTCCGGATCGAGGGCGAGGAACCTTCCGCATGACGCAAATTTTCGACGCTCTGGATGCGTTAAAGGGCCGCGTCGCCGGCAGAGAGCTGGTCCTTTTTTTGGATTATGACGGCACGCTGGCGCCGATCGCACAGAGGCCGGAGAAGGCCGTACTCGCCTCCGCGATGCGGTCGCTCTTGCAGGACCTGGCTGCGGCCCCCGCGTGCAAGGTCTGCGTTGTCAGCGGCAGGGCGCTCGCGGACATCAAGGAGCTCACCGGTGTCAGCAATATTAGTTATGTCGGCAATCACGGCCTTGAAATGGACGTTCCCGATTTCGTTTTCGGGAATTTCGATCTTGCGCGGACCGGGGAAGTTCTGGGTCTCTTGAAGGAAGAGATCGGCAAGGCCATCTCTTCTTTCGAAGGTGCGTTCGTTGAGGACAAGGGTATCACGTTGAGCGTGCACTACCGCCTTGTCAGTCCCCGGTCGGAAGACCCCATCAAACGTTTGCTGGAGGACATCACGAAACCCTTCGTGGCCAGGGGGGAAGTGCGCGTCAGTTCGGGCAAGAAGGTTTTTGAAATAAAGCCGCTCATTGATTGGGACAAGGGCCGGGCCGTTGCATGGCTCTTGGGCGAGCATCAAAAGGCCTGCGGGACGATGCCAGCTGTCGTTTATATCGGGGATGACCGGACGGACGAGGATGCGTTCAAAGCCCTTACAGGCAGGGGCATCACCATCAAGGTCGGCGAAGGCGCAACGGCCGCGGAGTATCATGTGAAAGACCAGAACGAGGTCATTGTCCTGTTGAAGGCGATCTTGGGCTTAAGGAGGAAGGAATGACCGCGGGGTCCCCCAAAAACTTGAATTATGGCATCATCGGCAACTGCACCAGCGCGGCATTGGTCAATGAGGACTGTTCCATTGATTGGCTATGCCTGCCTTTTTTTGACTCTTCTTCCGTGTTCGCGCGTATTCTCGATGAACAAAAAGGGGGACATTTTAAAATTTGGGCAAAAGACATTTTAAATGTTGAGCAGTCCTATCTGTATCACACTCCTATCATCAAAACAGTTTTTACGACCAAGGACGGGGTATTTGAGGTGAGGGATTATATGCCCCGTTTCAGTCCTCATATTGGACAGGTTTATTGTCCGGCCGAGATCCACCGGGATGTTCATCTGGTCCGGGGAAACCCCAAGATCATTGTTGAATTTAAACCCAGACCTAATTACGGCTTGAGCGAGGCCCAATTGACCCCGCATCCTGAATATTTAAAAGTAACGTCCGTTCAGGGCGAATACAACAGTTATTATCTTTATACAAATTTCAACATGAATGACATCATGCAGGACAGGGAAATTGAGCTTAAAGGACCGGCTTATTTTCTTTTGTCCTATCACGAGAAAATGGACCCGGTGACCCAGGATAAAATATTGATGGAATACGAACGGACAAAAAGTTATTGGCTGGATTGGGTTTATCGGACAAAAGTTCCCGGGAAATACCAGGAGATGCTCCTGCGTTCGATCATCACGCTCAAACTGTCCATGTTCCAACGCACCGGCGCGGTCATTGCCGCGCCGACAACGTCCCTACCGGAGATCATCGGGAAAGACCGCAACTGGGATTACCGTTATTGCTGGGTGAGGGACGCGTCCATGATCATTGATCTGTATTCCCGCATCGGACATGCCAGGACCTCGTTGAGGTATATCAATTTCATCCTGAACCGGATGCTCGTTAAAGATTACAACATTTTAGTGGTGTACGGCATTAACGGGGAAGAGAAGCTTGAGGAAAGGACCCTGGACCATTTGAGCGGGTATGAGGGATCGCGTCCGGTGCGCGTCGGCAATGCCGCCTATAAACAGAAACAAAATGACGTGTACGGGGAGCTGATCGAGACGATCTACACTTCATTTGTCGTTGATTCCCGCAGTGACCTGTTATTGAATGAAGAAACCTGGACGGTGGTGCGTTCTTTGGTCAAAAATGTGGAAAAAATATGGAAAGAGCCGGACAGCGGCATATGGGAACGCAGGGGATCCCTGCGGCATTTTGTCCATTCCAAGCTCATGAGCTGGGTCGCGATGGACAGGGCGGCAAAGATCGCCCAATTCATCGGCAAGACGCGTTATGTCGCGGGATTCTTAAAGGTGGCGGAGGAGATCAAGGAGGATATTTTAAAGAATGGATGGGATGATGAGTTAAAAAGTTTTGTGATGTATTATGGCGGCAAGGAATTGGACGCTTCCAACCTCTTGATGCTTCACTATGGCTTCCTGAACAAGGACGATCCCCGCATGGTGAGCACGGTGCTTAATACGCATCAAGTGTTGACCAAGGACGGTTTTGTCCTGCGTTACAAAGCCCCTGATGAATTCGGCAAGCCGCAAAACGCCTTTATCGTGTGTACGTTTTGGATGATCAACGCGCTGTACCTGATCGGGCATGAACAGGAGGCGCGCGATATGCTGGAGAAGATCATGTCTCATGCCAACAGATTCGGGCTTTTTTCTGAAGACATAGAGACAGACACCGGACGTTTGACGGGCAATTTCCCCCAGGGGTATTCCCACCTGGCCTTTATCCAGACCATTTTTGTTCTGGAAACGCAATATGACTGGAGCGACGCGTCCAGGAAACGGATAAAATAATACCCAGACATGGTCCTCATTTTTTCCTCCCTCTTAATTCTCGGAATCATTTCAGGCCAATTTGTTGATTTTTTTCAGGTCCGCGGGATCTTGACCTTCAGCGCGTCCGTATGCCTGGCTTATATCATGATGGATGTGGGGCGAGAATTTTCCGTTGAGAAGAGAAGTGTGGGGAGCTATGGACGGGATTCTCTGATCGCCACGGCGGCCGCGGTGCTCCCGGCGGTCCTGTGGTTTGGATATTTTGTGGTCTTTGTCAATAGCCATTGGAAGCCGGCGTTATTGTCAGGGCTTTCTTCGGCGCCCACGTCCGCCGGCGTTCTTTTCGCGATGATGACGGCGGCGGGTCTTTCCGCCGGCTGGGTCTTTAAGAAAGCGCGGGTCCTGGCTGTCCTGGATGATCTGGCGACCATCCTGTTATTAACGCCGCTTGCGATCATCATGTACGGGTTTGAATGGAAGGCGATCGCGGCGCTTATCCTGGTCGGTGTATTGTTATTCGCGTCATTCCGTTGGCAGGGCGCCATTCCATGGCCGGTCAGAACAATTTGGCTTTCTGTTTACGCGTTTGTCTTAACGGGCATGGTTTTTCTGGTTGAGCAGGCAACGCACATTCATTTGGGAGTGCTGGTTCCGGCCTTCGTGTGGGGATGTTTACTGCGCCTGCCCGCGGATCAGAATCTTGAAGGACCGTCCCCCAGGATATCTTTGGACGCTGTCATCAAGGGAGCGTTCATGCTGTTAGTCGGGCTGACCTTTCCAAAGATCGTTGCCGGATCGGCTTCCCTGGCGCAAACGGCAGGGCATGTGCTGATCCTGACAATATTGGCGAACGTCGGGAAATTATTCCTGGTTTTTTGCTACAAGACAGAGGCCTCTTTGAAAGAACGGATGGCTTTGGGTGTTGCGATGTTCCCCCGCGGGGAAGTGGGGGCCGCGATTTTGCTCATCGCCATCGGCTATGGCCTGGGCGGCTACGAAAACACCCTGGCCATCTTAAGCTTGGCGCTTAACCTAGTCCTGACCGGGGCGTTTATCTGGATCGTGATCCGTTTATTGAAACCTACTCGTTCTCTTTCCTGACGTCGATCCCCATGATCTCCCCGCCGCGGACCTTGACCTTCACCACGATGGGCGCACAGCAGACCTCGCAATCCACCACCAGCCGTTGTTCGGACCCACCGGTCGTGTCCACCATAAGCGTGTTGTCCTGGCCGCAGTAAGGACACACAAAGTTTTCGTCATGTTCCAGAGGCATAATTTAATAATACTCCCGTGGCCATGGCCGCGTCAAGGAAAGGGCCCCAGATTTTATAGCTTGATTTTATACAATAAATGTGCAGAATTAATAAAAGAAGCTACCACATACGTTTCATCCCCGCCGCTTCTGTTTAATAATCCCCGTTTTTGATAGAATTGCCACGGAAGTTAAAATAATGAACTTGCAAATACAACCATATAGTTGTATACTTTAGTAGGTAGCAGAATGAGTAAATTTACATGTATTTATTATCAAACCGATGCAGGGAGAAGGCCCGTTGAGGAGTTTATTGATTCTTTGCATGAAAGAACGCAGCAAAAGTATTTTGAGGTGGTGGGGTTATTAGAGGATTATGGGAAGAGTTTACCAAAGCCGCACGCGGATTTTTTAGGCGGTGAGATTTATGAGCTTCGGTTTGTAGGGATTGAAGGGAAAGTAAGAATTTTATATTTCTTTTATCATGGCAACAAGATCATTTTTACAAATGGTTTTGTAAAGAAACGGCAAAAGGCCCCTAAGATAGAGGTTGAATTAGCCAAAGAGAGAAGAATTCTTTATATCGGGAAGCACAATGGGTGACATATGAAAGAAATGACCGTTAGAGAACATCTTCAGGAGAAATTGAAGAATCCTTATTTCAAGGAACTGCACGAACTTGAGCAGCAGAAGTATGCCATTGTTAAGAAAATCATTGATTATCGTATTAAGCAGAATCTCACCCAAGCGGATCTAGCTGAGCAGATCAAAGTATCTCAACAGCATATTTCTAAGATCGAGAGCGGCGAGTTCAGCAGTGTGGCTACGTTAGAGAAAGTGTTATTGGGGATCGGCATGACCGTCAGGATCGGGGTTGTTAAATTAAATCCCCAGATCCATAAGAAAATAACCCGGGCAATGACCCATTCTGTTTAAGGCGGTTTTTTGCGTTATGGATGGATGAGGGACATTCCTTTGACGGCGGTGATGGCCGCGTCAAGGAAGGGGCCTTGGAAGATCCCGATGCCGACGATGCCGACGATGGCAACTCCGAGGACCAGGCGCATGGGCAAGGATACGGGGATGGGGGAAGTTGTGCGAGGCGCGTCAACATAAACGCGTTTGACGACCATCAGGTAGTAGTAGGTTGAGATTACGATATTGACCACCGCAATGAGCGCCAGCCATACCAATCCGCTGTTGACCGCCGCCATCAGTAAGGTGAATTTCCCGAAGAATCCGGCCAATGGCGGCACGCCTGCCAACGAGACCAGCGCCAAAAGCATGGTGCAGGCCAAAATGCCTGAACGCTTGGAAAGCCCCGCGTAATCTTCAATGTCATCGCCTTTTGCGGCAATGGAAAACAGGACAATGACCAGGAACGCCGCAAGATTCGTGAACAAATACCCCAACAGATAGAAATTGATCGCCGACGCTCCAAGGATCGTTCCCGTGGCAGCACCCATGAGAAGATAACCGGCATGGCTGATGCTGGAATAGCCCAGCAATCTTTTGATATTCGTCTGGAACATGGCCACCAGATTGCCGTAGGTCATGGTGATGGCGGAAAGAACAGCCAGCATCAAACTCAACTCCATGTGCCAGGGAGCAAAGACGCCGAAGAAAAGGCGGATGAGGACCACGAATCCTGCGGCTTTGGACCCGACGGACAACAGGGCCGTCACCGGCGTCGGGGCGCCCTGATAGACATCCGGGACCCACATATGAAAAGGAACAGCCGCGATCTTGAAACCCACAGCCGCAAAAACGAGGACCAGGCCAAACGCCATCATGGGGGTCATGGCATGGGTGGCGGCAAACACCTGGATGGCATCAAAGCGCGTGGAGTGGGTGACGCCATAGAGAAAACTCATGCCGTAGAGGAAGAAGCCCGACGACAAAGCGCCCAGGATCAAATATTTCATGCCCGCTTCAATGGAAAGTTTATCGCTTTTCAGATAAGCGGTCATGACGTACAGGGAAATGGTGAGTATTTCGATCGCAATAAAGAGCAAAAGGAAATCCGCGGAAGACGCAACAAGGCACATTCCGATCAACGTCAGCCACAATAATAAATAGAATTCGTTGCGCCGTCCCCCTAAGGACTTGAAGTATTGCTGGGTCATGACAAAAACGAAGACCATGGCCAGCAGGAAGAACATTTTAAAAAACCAGGCCAGGGAATCCATCACAAACATCCCGCCGAACGTTGTTCCGGCGAGATCGTGCTGGGTGAGCCAGAAGGCAATGAGGCCGGAGAGGGCGATGAAACTTGAAATGCCGAGCCAGTCCTTTTGTGTATTTTTCGGCAACAAGATGTCCATCACCATCAGGGCCGCGATGATCAGGGCGATGAGCAACTCCAATGAAATTAAGTTCCAGTCAATGACGGGGAACATAGCGTTCTTTCATATTTTGTCACCCTTTTGTCATGCCCGAATGCTTCTGTCGGGCATCCAGTGCATTAGTGTCTGGACCCCCGACTAAAACATTCGGGGGTGACAAGCGGAATGACATTCAATATTTAATACGACTACTCTCGACAATCGCTTTTGTGCTTGAGTCAATGTGATTCAAGATCAGCGACGGAAAACATCCGGCGAGGATCAATACGGCCAATAACAGCGCAAAGGGCAATTTTGCCAGAGGTGTTTGGGCATCCAACAGTTTGGAACAACGGGGATTCAGCGGCCCTTGGAAACCGAGGCGGATGGCTTTGAGCATATAAATGGCCGTGAGCACGACGCCCAGGACAGCCAGGACGGTATATAAACGGTATTGGTCCCACGCGCCTAAGAGGATCATGATCTCCGAGACAAAATTCGCGAATCCGGGTACGCCCGCGGAGGCGAGGGCTGCCATGGCAAAACACGTGGCCACAAACGGCATCTGTTTGGCCAGGCCGCCCCATTCATCCAAATTGCGGGTCCTGGTTTGATCGGCGATAAATCCGGTCAACGCGAAGGCGAGCGCCGCCATGATGCCGTGGGCGAACATCAAAAACACCACACCGTTAATGCCGATCACATTAAAACAGGCCAGGCCCAGCAGGATGTAGCCCATGTGGCTGCAGCTGGAATACCCCAAAATATATTTGAGGTCCCGCTGGGTCAGGGCGACTAATCCGCAGAAAAGGATATTGACGACGGCCAGGGCGGCGATGACGGGCATCCAGGTATGGGCGGCCTCGGGCATCAATTGAATGGCGAAGCGGATAATGGCATAAGCGCCCATTTTTTTGAGCACACCGGCGTGCAGCATGCTGATGGCTGTGGGCGCTTCCGCATACCCCACCGGAGCCCAGGTATAAAAAGGCCAGAGGGTCAGCGTTACGCCAAATCCGACGACGATCAGAGGGAAGACCCAGTTTTGAACGCTGATCGGCAAAGGATTGGCTGCTAAATACTGCTGGATTTGGACCAGATCAAATGTCTGCAAGCCGGTCGCAAGATATAAGGCAATGAGCCCGATCAGGGCCAGGGTCGCGCCGGCGATCAGATAAAGGGTCAATTTCATGGCGGCGTATTCACGACGCTCGGACCCCCAAATGGCGATCATTAAAAAGACCGGGATGGCCGCGACTTCGTGGAAGAAATAGAAAAAGAAAATATCCAGGGAGAGGAAGGCGCCGTAGGTGCCGATGACTGTGATCAATAAAAGGATGTAATATTCTTTGACCCGCTCCTTGATGGAGCCGCTGACGAGGAGGGCGGCGAAAGAAACGACCCCTAAGAGCAGCAAGAGCAGGGAATTGATCCCGTCGACCCCGACATGGTATGAGATGCCGAGCGGGGCGACCCAGGGGATTTTCTGAACGAATTGAAAACCGCCTGCCGCGTGATCGTAAGCAGCCAACACCCAAACAGATAAAAGGAAAGGCAGAAGCACGGCAGCCGTAGAGATCCTGCGGATCGAAGAGGTCTTGTCAGACCCGACCATGAAAAGCAGGCCTAAGCCCGCCAAGGGCAGTAAAAGGATCCAGGAAAGATCAGGAACCATCATAATTGTATGACCAGCGCAAAAAACAGGGCAATGACGCCCAGAACAAAAATCAAAGCATAGAATTGGACCAGACCGGTTTGCAGATAGCGAAGGGTCCTGCCGCCGGCTTTTGCCGCAGCTGTCAGGCCATGAACTCCGAAGCCCACAATGAAAGTTTTTTCAAACCACGATAAAAGGACGGCAAAGCTTTGCTGGACGCGGTCCACATACCACCCGTAGACAACGTCAAAATAGTATTTATTTTTTAAAACAGAATAGAAGGATCCGAGTTTTGTTTCCAGCGGGTCGCGGCTGGGGTGCTTGCTGTAGATCATATACGAGAGCCCTAACCCTAACACGGCAACCAAGGAAGAGATTAAAGCGACCCTCATATTAAGTCCTTCGTGCGCTTCCTGCGGATACAGGAAGTTGGGAATACCGATAAAACCTCCGACGACCGAAAGAATGGCTAAAAAGATCAAAGGGTAGGTCATCACCGCCGGGGACTCATGGGCGTGATCAGACGCGGCGGGCTTGCCCTGAGCAACGTCGAAGGGCTTGCTCCAAAAGGCGGTCCAGAACAGGCGGCCCATGTAAAAAGCAGTCAACAGCGACGTGACCGTCGCCATCCAATAGAGCAGGACATTGTGTTGTGATGCCAGGGCCAGGATCTCGTCCTTGCTCCAAAAACCGCTTAAAGGAAAGATACCGCACAAAGCGAGCGTTCCGATCATGAAGGTGACGCCGGTGATGGGCATTTTTGCCAAAAGCCCGCGCATGTTCCAGATATTCTGCTCGTGATGAAGAGCACAGAGCACGCTACCGGCACCCAAAAAGAGCAGGGCCTTGAAAAAGGCATGGGTCGTTAAATGATACATGCCTTGCATGGGGCCGGACAAGCCCAAAGCCATGACCATCAGACCCAATTGGCTAAGCGTTGAATAGGCGAGGATGCGCTTAATATCATTTTCAACAATGGCGAGGGTCGCGGCCAACAGCGCCGTGATCCCGCCGACATAGGCAATGACGGTGAGCGCCGCGGTCAAGGGCTCAAAAATAAAGAACGTGCGCGCCAACAGATAAATACCTGCCGCCACCATCGTTGCCGCGTGAATGAGCGCGCTGACGGGCGTGGGGCCCTCCATAGCATCCGGCAGCCACACGTGCAAGGGGACCTGGGCGGATTTACCGACGACACCGCAGAACAGCAGCAATGCGGCCACCATCAGCAGATGAGGGTCTAAATGAGGAACAGCCCGGGCCAGGTCCGTAAAAACAAAACTGCGGCCGTGGCCGATATCGGAGATGCTCCACAACAAAAGGATCCCGCAGAGAAATCCAAAATCCGCAAAGCGATTGACCATGAACGCCTTGACCCCGGCATCCGCGGCAGAGGGCTTGTGATACCAGAAACCGATGAGCAGATAGGAGCTTAAGCCCACCAGTTCCCAGGAGATGAACAGTTGAATCAAGTTGTTGGCCAGGACAATGCCTGTCATGGAGAAGGCGAACAAACTCAAGAACGCGAAGAACCTGGGGCTGCCCGGGTCCTCGGCCATATAGCCCCTGGAATAGATAAAAATGGCGCTGCCCACACCGGTGACGACCAAAAGCATCATGACCGCCAGCGGATTGACGAGAAATCCGAAGTCAATGGTCAGCGTGTCAAGCCGTATCCATGTCAGGGACTGCTGGAATTCAACGGGGGGATGGGATTGGAATATTTGTGCCGCGACTAAAATCGTACAAACAAAAGAAATGAGGATGCCGGCAATGGCTAATAATGAACTCCATGTTTTAGAACGCAGGAAAAAAAGGGTAATGAGGACACAGGCGGTTAGCGGCGCAAAATACGCTATCCAAACCAAGGACGGGTCTACCATTTCATTTCCTTCAATTCATCGGCCTGGATCGTGGCAAGGCGGCGGTACATCAGGACAATGATGGCAAGCCCTATGGCGACTTCCGCGGCGGCGACAAGAATGACAAAAAAGACGATCAATTGTCCGGCATAATCCCCGTTGAATTTGGAAAAGGCGACAAAAACAAGGTTTGAAGCGGCCAAAAGAAGTTCCAGGGACAAGAGGACCTTGAGCACGTTGCGGCTTGTGATGACGCCCACAATACCGACGGAGAAGACAATGCCGCTCAAGAGGAGATAGTGTCCAAGCCCGATCATTGGTTCCCCGCTTCCTTGCCCGTATTGAATGCTCCCTGGGCCAATGAAACGATCCCGAAGATCGCGATCAGCAGAAGAAGCGATGTCAATTCAAAGGGAAGCAGATAATCCGTAAAGAGGACCCTGCCGATGGTTTCAATGGTCCCGCGGACCGAAGAAGGGCCCATGGTCTGGGCCGCGATGAAACTTTTGACGGCCAAAAAGAATGAGGAGGCGAACATGAGCCCGACAACCCCTCCAAGCAACCGAAAACGGCTTTGTTGGACCGATGTGATCGTGGCCGCGTTAAGGTTCAGGCACATGACCACAAACAGGAAGAAAACGAGGACCGCCCCCGCGTAGACCAATATCAGGATGATCCCGACAAAAAAGGCCTCTAAAAGGACAAAAAGAGAAGACAGGGCAAAGATGGCGACGACCAGGGCCAGGACATTGTAGAGGGGGTTTCGCGCCAGAATGACGGCAAGGCTTGCCAGGACCAAAACAGCCGCAAAGAGATAAAAGAAAAGGGCAGGCATATGCTCAATATAGAAATAACCGTCATATTGTCAAGAATATTGTGCTATTGTTGTATTTTTTCAGCGGATAGAGAGAAAATTTGTCATTCCCGAAAGTTTCTGTCGGGAATCCAGACAAGGAACCCCATGTATTGGATCCCTGACACAATTACAATTGCCATCAAAGGATCAGATGTTATAATGTGTGACAAAATGTGAGGAATATTATGACCAAAATTCCAGAAGTTTACACCGTCGCAGAAGTAGCGCGGGCTTTAAAACTTAATCCGTATACTATACGGCGTCTTGTGCGTGAAAAGAAAATCCCAGCCATCAAAATCGGCGGGCATTGGCGGTTTAGGAAGGGTGACATCAACCGTTTGCTGGCTAACCCCAGAAAAAGAAAGATGAAGCAATGAGTACAGATTTAACATTTTTTACTAATGAAAAGGGACGTACCCTTCTTGATCGATTTAAAATTACTTTGGCGAATAACACTAAGTTTTTTGATGTGTTGGTTGGATACTTCAGAACTAGCGGTTTTTATCACTTGTACCAGTCGCTTGAGAAAGTCGAAAAGATTCGGATTTTAGTCGGGATCAACGTAAATAAACAGACACACGATCTATTGATTGAGGCGAAAGAGCAGCAGTTGGCGCTCGCGTTTTCCCATAAAGAAACAAAGGACGCGTTTGCGGATGAAGTCGCCCGGGAAATGGAGGAGTCGGAAGATAATGCGGAAACAGAGATTGGCGTCCAGAAGTTCATTGAATTCATAAAAAATGGCAAGCTTGAAATTCGCGCGTATCCTTCGCAGGATATTCACGCCAAGGTTTATATCATTCGTAAAGATCAATCTAAGAGTGAAGATTTTGGTCGGGTGATCACTGGTTCAAGCAATTTTTCGTATGCAGGCCTCCATGAAAATCTTGAGTTTAACGTTGAGTTGAAGGATAGCAGGGATGTAAAGTTTGCTTTGGAGAAGTTTGAGGATCTCTGGAAGGATTCAGTTGATATTTCAGAGAAATATATTGAGACGGTTAACACAAGAACATGGCTCAATGATGCGATTTCCCCACATGATCTGTACTTGAAATTTTTATACGAGTACTTTAAGGATGAATTAAATCAGTCCGACGAAGTTTTCTATCGCTATCTACCCATCGAATTCAAAAAATTTGAATATCAAGAGCAGGCAGTTCTTAACGCCAAAAAGATCCTTGAAGAGTATGGTGGTGTCTTCATCTCAGACGTAGTTGGCCTTGGGAAAACATATATTTCAGCAATGCTTGCCAGCCAGCTTGATGGCAGAACCTTGGTCATAGCACCGCCTATTTTGCTTGAGAAAAATAATCCCGGCTCTTGGCCTAATGTTTTTGATGACTTCCGGGTTCACGCGCACTTTGAGTCGATTGGTAAATTGGACGCCCTTGTCGAAGCTGGGACTGATAAATTTACGAATATTATTATTGATGAAGCCCACCGGTTCCGTACTGAGAGCAACATGACCTATGAAAAATTGGCTGAGGTATGCCGTGGCAAGCGGGTTATTCTCGTTACAGCCACACCTTACAATAACTCACCCAAGGATATTTTAAGTCAAATTAAGTTGTTCCAAAAAGCGAGAAAAAGCACAATTCCAAACCTCCCCGATTTGGAGAAGTTTTTTAACGGCCTTGATAGGCGATTAAAGGTTTTGGATCGTCAGCGAGATTATTCGGAATATATTAAGACCGTTAAGGAAAACGCCAGAGAGATCCGGGAAAAGGTGTTGAAGTATTTAATGGTTCGTCGCACCCGTTCAGAGATTATAAAATACTTTGGTGAGGATTTGGCAAAGCATAAACTCAAATTTCCCGATGTCGAGAAACCAGAGCCACTTTTTTATGAACTTAATGATGAGGAAGATTTGGTATTCAGTCGAACTATTGAGTTGATCGCTCATAAATTTAAATACGCCCGCTACACTCCGATGCTTTATTACAAAGGGGAAGTGTCTCAACCAGAGAAATTATCCCAAAGAAACATGGGAAAATTTATGAAGATTCTGATGGTCAAACGGTTGGAGAGTAGTTTTTTTGCTTTTAGAAATACCCTTGATCGTTTTATTTATTCCTATGAGCAATTCATTAAAGAATTTGACGGTGGCAACGTCTATGTGAGCAAAAAACACAGCAACAAAGTATTTGAGTTTTTGGAAAACGATGATGACGCGGCTGTTCAGCGCCTTATTGATGAAGGTAAGGCGGAGAAGTTTAAGAGTGGTGATTTCAAAGAAGGGTTGCTAAAAGATTTAAAGAGTGATCTGGATATATTAAAAGAAATTCATAAAATTTGGAGCACGGTTAAACGAGATCCGAAGCTATTGGCTTTTCTTGACCGGCTTGCCAGCAATCAAATCCTAAAGAAAAATAAACTCATCATTTTTACGGAATCCAAAGAAACGGCTGAATATTTAGCAAAAAATATTGAGATTAAATTTCCCAATACCACGCTTTGTTTTACTGGGGCATCAGGCGAGGTTATCCGCGAGAAGGTGATTGATAACTTTGATGCGAAAGTTAAACATCCAAAGGACGATTACCGGATTTTAGTATCAACAGAGGTTCTCTCCGAAGGTGTTAACTTGCATCGATCCAATGTGGTTATCAATTATGATATTCCATGGAATCCTACCCGGATGATGCAAAGAGTTGGCCGCGTCAATCGAGTTGATACTAAATTTGACGTAATTTATACGTTCACCTTTTTCCCCACCAAACAAGCTAACGATCAGATTAAGCTCAGAGAAGCGGCCGAGGCCAAGATTAATGCGTTTATCTCCATGCTTGGATCCGATGCTCGTCTTCTAACCGAAGGAGAGCCCATAGAACAGCATGAGCTATTTAATCGGTTAACTTCTAAGAGGACTATTACCGGTGAAGATGACGGCGAAGAGAGCGAATTGAAGTATCTGTATGTTATTAAGACTATTCGGGATCAAGATCCGGAGATGTTTGAGAAAATCAAGCGGCTCCCCAGAAAATCAAGAACCGCGCGAGCCAACGGTGAAAAAGTTAATTCACTACTGACATATTTTAGACGTGGAAAGATCGAGAAATTTTTTATTGCGGGGGGTAACGAGAAATCGCAGGAACTTGACTTTATGTCAGCAGCTAAAACTTTAGAGAGTGGGAAAGATGCCCCTAAAGGCAAGATTGATAACAAGAATTTTTATGAGCTTTTAGCTCAGAATAAACAGGCGTTTATTTATGCCACCACCGAGGAGTTGCCCGAGGTTAAATTGCGGGGCGGCCGGGATAGCGCGACGCAAGTCCTTAGGATTATAAAGGCCACCTTAAAAGACAGTAGGCAATTTACTGATGACCAGGAGTATTACCTTAAAAAAGTTCGCACACAATTGGAAGAGGGCGCTCTACCTAAGCAGACAACCAAGAAAACACTTCAGGCCTTAAATGATGAGCTTAAAAAGGGAGTTAATCCCCTGCGAATCCTCGCCCGTTTACAGGCAAATATACCGGCGAAGCTTCTCGAGGGACATTTTGTTGAAGATCATGCGCAAGTATTTGGAAAAAGAGAAGTCATATTATCGGAATATTTAATCGCCGGATAATGTATGGATAAAAATACAAGCCACAAAATTATTAAGGATACTTTGGAAAGAGCATTTGATAAAAATAAATTTTTTCTATTTGCAAAGAATCTCTGCAATCAGATTGATGAATCAAAGGCATTTCAGTTAAGTGGGGCTTATATCCCAGATGCATTTCGCGGATACGTTAAGTCATATGAACGGCTTGGAACTTTTACCGACCCGGAAGATAAGAAGATAGATGTCTTGATTGTCTATCTTCAAAAGAAAACTTCTTTGGAGAGGGCCCGCACCGCACAGCGCAATTTCGTTGCTCGCTATCTCAAAGATCGTGATCAAAAAGATGCTGGTCTGGTTGCTTTCGTTTCCCCAAACTCGGAGGATTGGCGGTTTTCCCTGATCAAAATGGAGTACAAGTTTACCGAGGGGAAATCCGGGAAGGTAAAGGTCAAAGAAGAATTCACCCCGGCGCGTAGATGGTCTTTCCTTGTCGGGGCTAATGAAAACAGCCACACAGCCAAGAGTCGTTTGGCCCCGATCGTTCAGGATGATGAGCATAACCCTACCCTGAATTTTTTTGAAGAAGCATTCAATATTGAAAAAGTCACAAAAGAGTTCTTTGAGAAATATCGTGACCTGTTTTTGCGGGTTAAAGAAACTCTCGATGATGTGGTTAAACAAGACCCGAAGATCAAGAAAGATTTTATTGCTAAGGGCGTGGATACTGTTGACTTTGCAAAGAAGCTACTCGGGCAGATTGTTTTTCTTTATTTTTTACAAAAAAAAGGTTGGTTCGGTGTCGAACGCGATGCAGATTGGGGTTCCGGGCCTAAAAATTTTTTACGTCAACTCTTTGATAAAAAACACAGCGATTATAGGAACTTTTTTAACGATATTTTAGAACCGTTATTTTATGAAGCCCTTGCCCGTGAACGAGATCATGATTTTTACAGTCGCTTCAACTGTAAAATTCCTTTTTTAAACGGCGGTCTATTTGATCCAATCAATAATTATGACTGGGTTCATACTGATGTTCTTTTACCCGACGATTTATTCTCGAATGAAAGGAAAACTAAAGAAGGCGATATTGGTGACGGTATTTTAGATATTTTTGACCGGTATAATTTTACAGTTAAAGAAGATGAGCCACTTGAAAAGGAAGTGGCCATTGATCCTGAAGTGTTAGGAAAAATATTTGAAAAGCTTGGAGCGATAACGCCAAGTAGATTTAATGAATGGGCAGAAGCAGTCCGTTCCGGGGAAAAGAGCAAGGAGCAGGAGGCTAATAAAAAATTGGGAGTTTATTATACTCCTCGTGAAATTGTTCACTACATGTGTGTGCAAAGTTTAGTTAATTATTTAGATATGGAACTTCATGGGAAGGTTTTACAAGAAGATCTGGAAAAATTTATTAAGTATGGAGAGATGGCCGTTGAGCACGAAGCGCTATATGCTGAAAAGATTGAACAGAATCCGGATTATAAAGGGAGATACGCCAAACCCAAATTGCCAGTTAGCATTGAACAAAACGCAGAAATAATTGATAGATCTTTAGCCAACATTAAAGTTTGCGACCCTGCTATTGGTTCGGGTGCTTTCCCAGTAGGCATGATGACAGAGATTGTTCGCAATCGGAATACGCTTTCAAGTTATCTTAAGGATCCAAGTCGTACGATTTATAATTTCAAACGTGATTGTATTCAAAATTCGCTTTATGGTGTGGACATTGACCGGGTGCTGTTGAAATCGCCAAGCTTCGTTTGTGGCTGTCGCTTGTTGTGGATGAGGACGACATTAAGCAGATTAAGCCGTTACCAAATTTGGACTACAAGATAATGCAGGGCAATAGCTTGTCGGAAGAGTTTGAGGGTGTAAAGCTGTTTGATGACAAGCTAATTTTTGCTGTTAATTTCGATAAGGAAAAACAGGTTGAAGATCTCAAGGAAAAACAGAACACTCTATCGAGTGAGTATATTAAACTTCATCAGGATAATAAACTGACCAATATAAGGAAAGAGGAGATAAAAGTAGAACTAAAGAAAATAAATAATCAGATTAAGAGCCTCAACCAGTCTGGGAAGAAGGCTCATGACGATACTGGGTTGTTTGATGTTTTCAGCAATGCAAAGAAGAAAGCGGACGAGTTAAAGCGCCTGCATAAAGAATTCTTTGAGACGACCCAAAAGAAGGATGATCTTAAGAAACAGATTGAAAAGCTCGAATGGGATCTTATTGAGGCTACCCTTAAGGAACAAGGGAAAAATTCAGAGCTTAAAAAACTTGAGGAGTTTAAGAAGACAAATACAAAACCTTTTTTTCTTTGGAAGCTCCACTTTGCCGATGTATTTGAAGAGAAGGGCGGTTTCGATGTTGTAATTGCGAATCCACCGTATATTAAAGAAGATGTGAATAGACATGCCTTTGACGGGCTGAGAAAGTCGGATTGTTATCAGGGTAAAATGGACATATGGTATTTGTTTGGTTCTGAAGGGTTGGATATTTTGAGAAATCATGGGGTAATGACATTTATTGCTACAAATAATTGGGTTACGAACGATGGTGCATCTAAGTTTAGAAATAAAATAATTAAGTATGGCCGTATTATTGATTTTATTGATTTTGGAGATTATAAAATTTTTTCTGCGGGAATCCAAACAATGGTTTTTGTAGTTCTTAAGGATAACGAATCACCAGAATATGATTTGAAGTATGCCAAGCTACTTGATAATAATGCCGACGGAACGTTGTTAACAAGTTTTTTAAATGAACCCCATGAATTATTAAATCATCGATTTGAGAAATTTAAAGTTTCAATTAGAAGATCCTCCTATTTAGAAGGTTATATTAAATTTATCCACCCCACCATTGGCAGGATATTAGATAGGATAAAGAGTGCAGGTTGTTTTAATTTAATGGATCACGAAATATTTAGTGGGATTGATGTAATGCAGGATTTTGTCGCCAAATCACATTTGGAAAAGCTGAATGGAAAAATTGGTGTTGGTGATGGTGTTTTTGTCTTAAGTGAAATAGAAAAAACACGAATCAAATGGAGCAACAAGGAATTAAATTTAATAAAACCATATTATACGACTCGGGAAATCGCAAGATATTATGCCAATAAATCCAATAGGCATTGGATTGTTTATACCGGGGCTGACGCTAACGATAAAATTAGCCTTTATCCAAATATAAAAAAACACTTAGATAAATTTAAAAAAATAATTACATCTGTAAATAAACCATATGGTTTACACAGAACCCGTGATGAAGAAAATTTTCTTGGTCAAAAAATATTTTCTATTCGTAAATGTGCAATACCATCCTTTTCCTTGGTAAATTTTCCGTGCTATGTGTCTAGGGCATTCTTGATTATTAAGACAAACAGAATTGATTTTAAATATCTCCTGGCGATCTTGAATTCTAAAGTCACTGTTTTTTGGTTACTGCATAAGGGGAAGCTCCAAGGAAATCAATTTCAGGTAGATAAGGTACCATTGATGGATATCCCAATAGTATGCGGTCAACCTTCTAATCAAAAGCCCATAATTGATCTTGCGGATAAGATTTTATCATTGGCTCAGGATAACAAACAGACGCAAGATAAAATAAAAGAATACGAGCGTCAAATTGATCAAATGGTCTATGCGCTTTATGGCCTGACGGACGAGGAGATTAAGATCGTTGAGGAAAGTGTGGGTAAATGATAATAAAGATGGAAGAAGATACAAGATACCAGAAAGCGATACAAAGAAATATTGATTCGATTTTTCATGCTTTGTGGGAGTGGAAAACGATAGAAGCCTTTGAGCAATATGTAGAAGGAAAAAGGATCTATGTTTTAGGCCAAAATTTTTTTAAAATAATGCCGGTTGCCTTTTTTGGTGACATGTTAAGAAACGCCATTAATGTGCTTGATAAACACAGTGATGTCGCTTCATTTTGGTATATTCTAGAAGTAGGCGAAATTAAATCGTTAGAGATATATTCAGAACAAAAAATTGATTCTTTGAAAGATTTGGCTGGGAAATTAAAACACATTCGTGATAAAGTTTTTTTTCATCATGATAAGAATGGTGTTTTAGATACAAAGAAAATTTGGAAAGAAGCCGACATTGTAGGGAAAGATGTTGGCGAGGCCATTCAATATTTATTTTCTATATTGAAAGAGTTATATGAAAAGGTCATGAAAAAACAATATCACTCCGATCCTGATAATAGCATTGGGGAAGATTTCGTTAAACTATTAAATTTTGCAGCAGAAAATGGTTTTATTGAGGTTCGTTCGGAGAATTTTCGGGGACGTCTTCGAGTCTGTGGGTAGGATTAATCGTTAAATCTAGAGAGAAGAAAAAAACGTCATGGCACAAAAATTCTATGAAAAAGCATCAGTTCAAGTAGCAATAGTTGCGGGTATTTTTTCGTTGCTTTACTGCGGAATAACTATCTGGAACGATCGATCACAATTAAAACAAGACAATCAAAATTATGTTCGAGAATTGATTCAAAAAGACAGTCGCATTGCAAGCTTAGAGCGAGAGATCCAACGATTAGAAATTCAACTCGTACCTTTAAAAATAGTCTCGCTGGAAGGGCAATCTTTTATATTTAATGTTGCTAAGATTTCACAGTTAGGAGATTTGTCATCTTGGCATAATAAGTATGGCGGCCAACGACAAAGCTATGAGGAATTATTATCTTGGGGAAAAAAAGAAAATAGTTCCGAAATAAAGAAAAAGATTTCTGTCGAGACAGAAAGACTAGAAGAAATTTATGACCCACGTATTATGATACCAACCATAGAACAGCCTATTTCTATATGTAAATTTATAACTCAGCCAAATATTCCTGCTTGTGCTTGGGGGCTCGAACCGCCTACAGGTTACGATGCAAAAAATGTATTTCATCATCTGACTGAAAGGATATGGACTGAACGCGCCAGAGCCGCCTGTCTATTAAGGAATATAAGGACATCGCAGTATAAAGATCAAATAGACAAAGAAAAGCTTTTTGACACTCTCGTATCTCTCATGAAAGAAGAAAATGAAAAGAGCTTATTTGTTAGCAAAATGGCTCTAAATACCTATAGCGAATTGACGGGATTTTCACCTTCTGGCGTGTTTGATTTTGATGGCGCGATTAATGATTGGAAAAGCATGGAAAGAAAAAAAGAAATTTTAAAAATAAACTTCTGAAAGTTGGGACGTCCCCTTAATCAGATGGTTGGAATAGGAAATTTTGATGACGCATAAAGAATCCGAAACAATCGAATTCAAAAAATCCACCGCCGAGGTTAAAGTGGGGGATGGCCGGGGAGAGGAGTAAGTGAAAACAATGTCATTGAAATCAATCGGTTTTGGTGAATCGACGACTGTCGAATGGAAGCCATCGCTGTCGCAGATCCATGAGATCATCGAAAGCATAACAGCTTTTGCTAATACCGAGGGTGGACGATTGTTTGTAGGCATATCGAAGACTGGAGAGGGCATAGGTGTTCAGATTGGTAAAGGTACGGTAGAAGGTCTGGTTAATCGTATCGCTCAACATACTGATCCGAAAATCCAGCCGAAGATCACGGTCAAAAAGATTAAAGGCAAACAGGTTATTGTTATTGAAGTCAAACAGTCCAAGGATAGATTGGTCCTGGCCGATGGCCGGCCATATAAGCGTGTGGGGCCTTCGACCCGGCAAATGGGCAAGGATGAATACGAAGGGCTGATCCTGGAGAAACATAAGGGTAAACACTATTTTGATGAGCAGATCTGTGATGGCGCAAAGATCTCGGATGTCAGCAGAGAAAAGCTTTTGGCATTTATTAAAGAAGCTAAACGGGAAAGGGGCTTAAGCATTGCTGAGGGTTTGTCGGTGACGGATATTTTGCGAAAGCTTAAACTCGTAAAGAATGACAAGCTAACCAATGGAGCTATTTTGTTGTTTGGTAAAGACACACAGAATTTCTTTTTACAATCTGAGCTAAAAGCGGTTCGATTTAAGGGCTTAGATGAAACCAGACCCATGCTTGATTTTAAAACGATTGGCGGGGATGCGATCACGCTTCTTAAAAAGGCTGAAGGTTTTATTTATGACCATATCCCGATGAGGGCATGGATACAACCTGGGAAACTACAACGTCAGGAAAAATGGCTGTATCCGGAGGAAGCTATAAGAGAGGCTTTGGCCAATGCTTTGGCGCATAGAGACTACAGTAGTCCGGGCAAGGTTCAGGTGAGGATCTTTGATGATCGCTTGGAGATATGGAATCCGGGGCTTTTACCGCCACCATTAACACTGGAGAAGTTAAAAGGAAAACATGATTCAGTTCCGCGCAATCCGCTTATTGCCAAGGCGTTTTTCTGGATCAAATATGCTGAAGATGTTGGATCGGGGACAAGCAAGATCATTCAGTGGTGTAAGGAGTGGGGATTGCCCGAGCCGACATATGAGGAAGCCGGGGCCAGTTTTGTGACGGTATTTCATAATCCTAAGCCGGAGGATGGTGGTCAGCAAGGGGGCCAGAAACAGGGGCCAGAAACAGGGGCCAGAAAATTACCCCCAAACAAGCTATGGTTTTGGATTTGATCAGGCGGAACCCATTGATATCCCGCCATGATATTGCGAGTAAGCTTGAGATCAATGATTCCGTGGTTCGGAAGCATTTGGACGCATTGAAGGCCAAAGGCGTGCTTAAGAGGGTTGGCCCTGATAAAGGCGGACATTGGGAGGTTGTGGCTTGGAAATAAAGAACTCATTCGGCCTGACCAAGGTCAAGCATGTCATCGCCGTCTCTTCCTGCAAAGGCGGGGTGGGCAAATCCACTGTTGCCGCGGGATTTGCGCGTTCTTTATGCCAACAGGGCTTTAAAACAGGACTTTTGGATGCCGACATCCACGGACCATCCCTTCCAACGCTGTTTAACCTGACCTCCGGCGTTAAGGTCCTTTCCAATGAATTCCGGATGATCGTTCCTGTTGAATCCCAGGGGCTCAAATTGATGTCCTTTGGTTTTTTGCTGGGGGACGCGCCGGCTGTGATGCGCGGGCCCATCGTCACCCGGTATATCCAGCAGATGATGCTTCAGACCGACTGGGGCGAACTGGATTATCTGATCGTTGACATGCCGCCCGGGACAGGGGACGTGCAGTTGACCATCACCCAGTCCGCGCGCCTGACGGGCGCTGTGATCGTCACCACCCGCCAGACCTTGTCGCTGGTGGACGTGGCGCGCGGGATCCTGATGTTTGAGAAGGTGAGCGTTCCCATTTTAGGCATCGTTGATAACATGGCCTATTTTGTCTGCGGATCCTGCCAGACAAAGCATTATCTGTTTGGCGGCGAGCATGCGCTGGAAAAACGTTTCGGCGTCAAGACGCTGGTGGAGATCCCGTTGATCGCGGACCTTGCTCTGGAGTCCTATATGGACCAGGGCGCGCAAGCGATGTTGGACGCGGTCAAGGCACAGGCACAGGCCAAAGAGCAGCTTCCCGAGGTCAGTTTTGACGCAGAGCATATCCATTTGAAATTTGCCGACGGCAGGCAGGTGCAGGTGAAAAATCGCGACCTGCGTTTGAATTGCATGTGCGCTTTATGCGTGAGTGAATTGACCGGACAGAAATTGATCGCCCCTGCGAAAATACGCCCTGACATTGCTCCCAAAGAAATCGTGCCGCTGGGCAATTATGCCTTGAGCATCACATGGAACGACGGCCATTCTTCAGGTATCTATCCCTATTCCATGTTTGAATTATGGGGACACAATACTTAATTCCTGATACTTTAAACGGTTGAATTAAGTATTGTGTCCCCTTAATTCTGTCTGTGATATACTTTCGACATGGCTAAAAATAAAAAATTAAATATCGCCGCCGCTGAAGAGCTGAAGATCCTGCGCACTGTGGCGGACATCGCCTCGTCCGAGCTGGACCTGGCCATCACCCTGCACGAGGTCGTCAAGATCGTTACCGCGATGACCGGGGCGGACTCTGTTTTCATTTATCTTTTTGACGGAAAAAAAGAGAATTTGGTGCTGATGGCTTCCAAGACCGCGCACCAGAAAGAACTGGGCAAGGTCATTTTGAAGATCGGGGAAGGCATCACCGGCTGGGTTGCCCGCGAGAACAAGCCTGTGGCCATCAAAACACACGCTTATAAGGACCCGCGCTTTAAAAGTTTTGACGTTTTGCCTGAAGACCGCTACGAGGCCTTTTTGTCCGTGCCCATCATCTATAAGGGAAAGGCCATCGGCGTTGTCAATGTCCAGCATAAGCGCCAACAGGATTATGCCAGGGCCACGCTCGATCTCATTAAGACCATCGCCAAACAGGTCGGAGGCGTCATTGAACACGCGCGGCTGTATGAAGAGACCAAACAAAAGGCCCTGCAGTTCGATTCCCTGGTCAAGGTCAGCCAGTCCATCACCTCCGAGCGTTATCTGGATGAGATCTTAAATCTTATCGTGGTCGTCACCGCCGGGATGCTCAATTCCAAGATTTGTTCCATCATGCTGCTGGATGACAAGGGCGTTCATTTGTCCATCAAGGCCACACAGAGTTTGAGCGAGGAGTATAAGCGCAAGCCCGATGTGAAGGTGGAGAACAGCCTCATCGGCACGGTCATCAAGACCCGCCGGCCCCTGGTGGTTGAGGACGTGCGCCACGATGAGAAATATTTTTACCGCGACCTCGCGGTCAAGGAAGGGCTCACGTCCATGGTGGCCGTGCCCATGATCGTCAAGGACAAGGCCATCGGGGTCATCAACGTGTACACCAAGGAGCCCCATCATTTTACCGGCGAAGAAATTGATGTCCTGCAGATCGTGGCCAACCAGGCCGCGGTCGCGGTGGAGAACACCAAATTGATGGAGGAGGCCCTCAAGGCCAGGGAAGCCCTAGAGACCCGCAAACTCGTGGAACGCGCCAAAGGCATCCTGATGACGATGAACCGCCTTTCGGAAGATGCCGCCTACCGGCTCATCCATAAAAAGAGCATGGACACCTGCCGGAGCATGAAGGACATCGCCGAATCCATCATCCTCATGGCGGATCTGCAAAAAAATATTTCTTGACAGCTTTTTTTTATCCGGTATACTTCCATTTGTAGTTTGAAATTTGGTCCGTTCGGGGCATGGATGTCCCGGACAGCAGTAAAGGACAAAGATAGTCCTCTGGCCGCTAAAAGCGCCGGAGGATTTTTTATTTTATCCGTATTAACCAAAAGTAAAAGGGAGGGTGAACGTAATGGGAACAAATCCGATCAATGCCGGAGATACGGCGTGGGTACTGGTTGCGTCAGCCCTGGTTTTGCTGATGACGGCGCCAGGTTTGGCCTTATTTTACGGAGGCATGGTCCGGCGTAAAAACGTTCTGGGTGTTTTGATGCAATGTTTTATCTGTTTGGCGCTGGTCAGCGTCTTATGGGTTGTGTACGGTTACAGCCTGGCCTTCGGCAAAGGCAGTCCTTTTATGGGGGGCTTGGACTGGTTCATGCTCAAAGGCGTCGGACAAGATCCAAACATGGATTACGCGGGGACCATTCCGCACCTGGCGTTCATGATCTTCCAGGCCATGTTTGCGGTGATCACCCCGGCCTTGATCATCGGCTCTTTTGCCGAACGCATGAAATTTCCCGCGTTCTTGGCTTTCACGGCCTTGTGGCTGACCTTTGTGTATTGCCCGATCGCGCATATGGTTTGGGGCGTCGGAGGGTTTTTGCGCAGTATGGGCGCCTTGGACTTCGCCGGCGGTACCGTCGTTCATATTAACGCGGGCGTTGCCGGTTTGGTCACCGCTTTATATTTAGGGAAGCGCGTGGGAGTAGAGAAGCCGGGCATGCATAATGTACCCTTTGTTGTCTTAGGGGCATCCTTATTGTGGTTTGGCTGGTTCGGTTTCAATGCCGGTTCTGCCCTGGCCGCCAATGGTTTGGCCGCTCATGCGTTTGTGGCCACCAATACAGCCACCGCTATGGCAGTCCTTAGCTGGTGCGTGATGGAGTGGATCTTCGCGGGCAAACCCACGACGCTGGGTGCTGCTTCCGGCGCCGTGGTTGGTTTGGTCGCCATCACTCCTGCTTGCGGTTTCGTGGATCTGACAGGGGCGCTTTGGATCGGGGCCCTGGCCAGCGTGTTCAGCTTCTTTATGGTGAGCATTGTGAAGCCGAAATTAGGTTATGATGATACCCTGGATGCGTTCGGCGTGCACGCCATCGGCGGTTTCTGGGGGGCCATGGCCACGGGTCTTTTTGCCACCAAACTGGTGAATTCTGCCGGCGCGGATGGTTTGCTGTTGGGCAATCCCGGACAGGTTTGGATCCAGTTTATCGCTTGCGCCACCACGATCGCTTATACGGCCATTGCCACGTTCGTGATCTGTTTTGTCGTGGATAAGGTCATCGGCATTCGTGTTGCGCAGGAAGAAGAGATCATGGGCCTGGATCTGACCCAGCATCACGAACGCGCTTATACGATTTTAGATTAATGATGTAGAGACGCAAAATTTTGCGTCTCTACGAAGGGAGGATATCAATGAAATTGGTCACTGCCATCATCCAGCCGCACCGGCTGGAGGAAGTTAAAAAAGAATTATACGCCGCGCAGGTGAACCTCATCACCGTGTCCGAAGTCCTGGGTCACGGCCGCCAGATCGGCGTGGATGAGTTTTACCGCGGGGTCAAGGAAATCGGTAATTTGTTGCGCAAGGTCCGGATAGATATCGCGGTCAACGAGGACTTCGTTGAGCCGACGGTCAAGGCCATCATCAAAGGTGCCCGCACGGGCAAGATCGGCGACGGCAAGATCTTCGTCGTGGACCTGCCGCGCTGCATCCGTATCCGCACCGGTGAAGAAGGGTCCAAGGCCATCGGGTAGGGCTTTGACCTGTTTTTAGTTCTTGACACATTTTTCCCCCAAAGGTAATATGCCTCAAATTTGGGGGAAAATGTGTTTGAGGGGTCCCATATGATAAATACAGAGAGGTGGGTATGAACAAACGCATTTCTGAGGAGATCATGGAAAATCACAGCGACGATTGCGGGTGCCGGAATTTCAGCGAGACCTTGCCGGAACATTTCGGCGAGAACGTCTTTGGCCTGAAGGTAATGAAGGAAGTCCTTTCGCCCAAGGCCTATGAATCCATTGCCCGGACCATTCAAGAAGGCGGCAAATTAGACCAGGGCATTGCTGACGAAGTGGCCGAGGCCATGAAGAAATGGGCCATTGCCAAGGGGGCCACCCACTTTACGCACTGGTTCCAGCCCTTGACTGGCACGACCGCTGAAAAGCACGATTCTTTTATCGCCTGGGACGGCCAAGGGGGCGTTGTTTTAAGTTTTTCCGGCAAAGAGCTCATCCAGGGCGAACCGGACGCGTCTTCGTTCCCGTCGGGGGGCTTGCGCGCGACTTTTGAGGCCCGCGGTTATACTGGCTGGGACCCGACATCCCCGGCTTTTATCAAAGAAGGCCCGGAAGGCGCGACGTTGTGCATCCCGACGTTTTACATCGGCTATCACGGCGAAGCCCTGGACAAAAAGACGCCTTTATTGCGTTCCATGAAAGCCCTCTCCAAACAGATCTGCCGTCTGGCCGAACTGTTCGGCATTGACACCAAGGGCAAACGTGCTTACTGCACCGTCGGCCCCGAGCAGGAATATTTCCTTATTGACAAGGCCCATTTTCAGGCCCGTTTGGACCTGATCGAGACCGGCCGCACGCTCTTCGGTCTCAAGCCGGCCAAACACCAGCAACAGGAAGACCATTATTTCGGCGCCATCAAACCGCGCATCATGGCGTTCATGGAAGACCTGGACCGCACCCTGTGGAAACTCGCGGTCCCGGCAAAAACACGCCACAATGAAGTGGCCCCGGCCCAGTATGAGATCGCCCCGATCTACGAAGATCTCAACACCGGCATTGACCATCACATGATGATGATGGAGATCATGCGCACCCTGGCCGACAAGCGCGGGCTTGTCTGTTTATTGCATGAAAAACCGTTCGCCGGCATCAATGGTTCCGGCAAGCACAACAATTGGTCTGTTGTCGGTCCCGACGGAAAGAACTGGCTTTATCCGGGAAAGACCCCGCACGAGAACGCCAAATTCTTGACCACTTTGTGCGCGATCATCAAGGCGGTGGACACCTATGCCGATCTTTTGCGCGCCTCGGTCGCTTCCGCCGGCAATGATCACCGTTTGGGCGCCAATGAAGCGCCCCCGGCCATCGTTTCCATCTTTTTGGGCGAGCAGTTATACGATATTTGCGAGCAGATCGAAAAGGGAGGGGCCAAATCCTCCAAACAGGGCGGTATTCTGCATGTCGGCGTTGATTCCCTGCCTCCTTTGGCCAGAGACACCACCGACCGCAACCGCACCTCGCCGTTCGCTTTCACCGGCGCTAAATTTGAATTCCGCGCGGTCGGTTCCAACCAGAACCCTTCCGCCGCCAACATGGTGCTCAACACCATCGTCGCGGACGCCATCAGCGACATCTGCGACCAACTGGAAGCCGACAAGAAAGCCGGTAAGGATTTCAACGCTTCTTTGCAGAAGGTCCTGCAGGAGATCATCAAGAAACACAAGCGCGTGCTGTTCAACGGGGACAATTACATTCCCGAGTGGCATGCCGAGGCCAAGAAGCGCGGTTTGCCCAATTTGAAAAATACGCCCGAAGCCCTGGAAGTCCTCAAGGAAAAAAAGAACATCCGGGTGCTCGTCAAGCACGGCGTTTTATCGGAAAAAGAGCTCGCGTCCCGCTATGAGATCAATAAACACGCTTACAAGACCGTGGTCGCCCTCGAGGGCGATTGCGCGTCCACCATGGCGCGCACGCAATTGATCCCCGCGGCCGTTTCCTATCAAATGGAATTGGCCGAAACGATCAAGACCGTGGGCAGCGGCGGCAAAACCACAGGCGTCAAGAAATTGCTTAAGGAGGTCTCCCGGCTGGTGGATGAGGCCTTGTCCTGCGCTGATGGTTTGGACGCGGCTTTGACCGCACATGACGCGGCCAAGACCAATGCCGGTATGGTCAAACTGCGTGAGGCCGTGGATGCTCTGGAAGCGCTGGTCCCGGCCAATCTGTGGCCTTTGCCGTCCTACGCGGAAATGCTTTTGATGAATGCGTAGGAAATATTGCAATGGCATGACCAAGAAGGTGGATTCGAAAGGATCCACCTTTTATTTTTCTGTTGTAACTAATTGCAAATAATAAAGTTATAACTATTGTTGTCGTCGGCTTGCCGATCAAAAAATATGTGTTATACTTTTTCTCGATAGCCTTAGAACATTTTCCTAAGATAGCCTTAGATAAAATCCCGACTAAGCACATACTTGGTATGATTAAAAAATCCCTGAATGTTGTTTTTGTTGCCGCCTTTTTGCTTAATACCTTTGGCCCCATGCCGGCCTATGCTGACGTACGGGCGATTATTAATCGCCCCTACATGCCTGAGCCCGGCGTCATGGTGTCCTTAAGCCCTGAATTTACCCCCGCCCACCTTAAAGGTATCACCATTCACCCGGACAATGCCCTTAAGTTCGACTTTATCATCCATAAAGGCGATTCCAACCTCGCTGGGCAAGAGAAACAGGAAGAATACAAGAAATTGATCAAGTATTTCCTGGCCTCCTTGGCTGTTCCCGATGAAAATCAGTGGGTGAACCTCTCTCCTTATGAGAAAGACCGCATTATCAAGGATGATTTCGGCAAAACCGAGATGGGACGTGATCTTCTCTCCCAGGACTATCTGCTTAAGCAGATCACAGCATCCCTGATATACCCCGAACAAGGCCTTGGCCAGAAGTTCTGGGATAAGGTCTATGAACAGGCCTTTAAGCAATACGGCAACACCAACATCCGGGTCAACACCTTCAACAAGGTCTGGATCGTCCCGGACAATGCCGTTATCTATGAAAAGGGCAATACCGCTTATGTCTTAAAGAACCATCTGAAGGTCATGCTGGAAGAGGATTATTTAGCGCTTAACAAAAATACTATTCTCTCCCCCTCTGTGGGGAGGGTCAGGGAGGGGGGAGACAAGCAAGTCAATGCCCTCGGCTCCCAAATCGTCCGCGAAGTGATCCTCCCCGCCCTTGAGAAAGAAGTCAATGAAGGCAAGAACTTCGCCATGCTCCGCCAGGTCTACTCCGGCATGATCTTAGCCGCCTGGTACAAACGGGCCTTAAAAGAATCACTATTAGGCAAGATCTATGCCGATAAAGCGAAACTCAAAGGAATGGAGTATACCTCTGTCATTCCCGCGAAGGCGGGAATCCAGTCCAAGGACGACATAGAGGGCATTTACCAGCGCTACCTCCAGGCCTTCAAAAAAGGCGTCTACAATTATATCAAGGAAGACACCGACAAATACACCAAACAGGTCATTCCCAGGAAGTATTTTTCGGGGGGAACAAGAGGGTTTGACCAGGCACAAATAAGCAGGGTTACCTCTGTTGACTTTGCGCAGGCCTCGACTATTCGGGAAGATATTGCAAATAAAATGGACATGGCTGCAGTGGCTTTGGAAGAGCCCGACGCGGCGATGATGAGCCGCAGAGAGGCGGTGGGTCTTTTGGCCGGCGGTGCTGGCCTATTGCTTACAGAACCTGTAGATGCATTAAATATTTTTTCTATTCAGCAAAACCAGCCAGCAAAGACTTTGGATGCTACCAAAGCCGCCAACTGGCTTAAAGCACAGATCAACACAAACGGGCTTATTGCTTCATTCACCGGTCTTCATCAGGCAGATCCATCCAGCGGAGTGACCTGGATGTATAACCAGGGGCAGGCCATTCAAGCTTTTTTAGCCATGGGAGACATTGCAACAGCTGAACGTTTGGCAAAGGCAATTCTGCGATTGCGCCGGAACGGGAATGTCTGGTTTGACGGGTATATGACCCAAACCGGTGATCCAGCAACAAAACTAGCGGAGCAAACTCAAAGCCAGGTCGGCCCCGCGGCAGTGCTCGGCCATGCCTTCTTAAACCTTTTGGAGCAAACTTCCGATGCTGGTCTAGCTGAAGATTTGTTAAAAGCCTCTGTTGGCGTGTCTCGTTTTCTCAACGGACTGTTTCAGGACCGTAACAATTACGGGTTTGTGGTCACTGCTTCAGGATCGCGCCGGGCCACAACCGAACACAATGAGCGGGCTTTTGCGTTTTATTACCAGCTTTATAATGTGTTTAACAACCAGCAACACAAACACAGGGCCATTCTCGAGAAATATCGCAACAGCCTCGATGTGGGTGGCCTGAAATCACGCGCCGATAAAATTATATTTTGGATCCAGAATAAAATGTGGGATGCTAAACTGGGTCGTTATCAGGCCGGCTATGAAAATTTTGCAACAGAACAGCTTTTGACCTCTGATAATGAACAATGGGGGTATACGCAATACCTGGCCCCTGTAATGGCCCATGTTGCCGGATTAAATCCTCGGGATTTTGCGCGAGGGATCGATTGGCTCCTGAAAAATTTAAGTACGGTGACGGTAAACGGCATCACCTACAAAGGGGTATCGCGCTGGAAGGGCGCTTCTTCATTATGGGGAAAGGGGAACGCGGAAGCAGCTGCCGCACTTAGCCTGCTTGGCCGGCGGGCAGAGGCGCAGGAATTATTTCGGACCTTGAATTTCTTGCAACAAGGATCCGGTGCGGTTACAGAAGCTTATGGGCAGGACACCAAAGCTCCATGGCCAAACCATTTTCCATTCGGGAGCATTGAAGCCACCGTTCCGGCCATTATTGCGGCGAGGAACTATGATCCTAAATTCATTGCAGAATTGGCTTCTTCTGCCAAGCCCGACGCGGCGATGACGGTGGCAGAGGACATCAGACAACGTATCAATGTGCAATATGGGCACTACTTGGAGTTCTCTCCGGAGAATGTGGAAGAAATCGTCCAACACTTATTGTCACCAGCCCGAGCAATAGTAGACACCGGCCGTCAATTTGTTATTGATTATGATGGCCAAGGGAATGAGCGTTATCTTTCAAGCGCGCTGTACAGATTCAGCGTTCGACCAATAGACGCGGCGATGACGGCTGGCACGGTCATTGATCCGAATCAGCTTGAATTGAGGTGGGGGCCCAGTATTACGGGAAGAGTAACAACCTATGAATTGGTACGGATGGGGTCTCCTGAGAGACAATTAGCTGGCACATTGAAAGTTGAATTAAATCTTGAGAAAAAGAATACTCGCATAGTGTGGAGGGGCAACGGTCAAGGTCAGGCAAGCATAGAAGTAACATTGCCTGGTTTACAAGAACTTACATGGAGACAGGGTATTGAGGCGCTTAATCGTGATCACACCAACGCGGCGATGACGGGTGCGGATAAAGCCGCAGTGGCTGATGTTACCAAACCGTTCACTCGAGGCGGTATTGACATGAACGCCGCGAACTTGAATTTGCAGATCAGGCGCGACGGCAAGGGCGTGCCGCTGCCGGTCAGTCAGCAGGACCTAGAAAACATCAAGCTCGACGGCTTGGTGCCGATCATCCTCGAGATCAAGCCCGCCATGGCCACCCCGTTACTCTCCGAACTGCAGGTTGCAGGAATGCAGCAGGCGAAGATATAACCCCCTCCCGTACCCTCCCCACAAGGGGGAGGGAATACGTTTCTCTAACTGCTAAACATTATCCCTTCGTTGGGCATACGCCTGGCGATGGTTTTTATTTATATACTTAATTCAATTAAAGTATGATTTAGACATACTTTACTTGACTTAACTGCATTAATATGGTAAGTTTCTTATTATGAAACGAAAAATCACTATAAAATTACTTCAATGGAAGAATAGCGGCCGGCGTCAGCCTTTGCTCATGTATGGGGCAAGACAGGTGGGCAAGACCTATGTTATTGATGAGTTCGGCCGGAACAATTATGAGAATATCATTTATGTTAATCTTGAAACGAATTTGACCGTTGCCGCGGATTTCAATAATGATATTTCACCGCAACACATTATCAATTGTTTGGAAATGTTTTATAAACAAAAAATAGTCCCCGGGAAAACGCTTATTTTTTTTGATGAGATCCAATCGTGCGAGCGGGTGTTGACCTCTTTAAAGTATTTCTGTGAGAGCGCCCCCGAATATCATATTATCGCGGCAGGAAGCCTTTTGGGCGTCGCGCTTAACCGGGAGAAATATTCTTTTCCTGTCGGGAAGGTTGACCTGCTGCATATGTATCCGTTGGACATGGAAGAATTCTTATGGGCAATGGGCAGAGAGCCGTTGGCAAACGAAATACGCGCTTGTTACGCGGATAACAGGCCGTTGTCCTCCATGCTTCATGACGCGGGCTTAAGTTTGTATAAGGAGTATTTAATTGTCGGGGGGATGCCGGCCGTTATCAATGAGTATTGCAAGAGCCATCGGTTATTGGACGCGGCCAATGTGCAATCGCTGATCGTTGACACCTATATAGCGGATATGGCAAAATATGCTACTCCTGGGGAAACGACAAAAATAATGGCGGCGTTCCAATCCATACCGGCCCAGTTGGCCAAGGATAACAGGAAATTCCAATACAAGGTTGTTCAGCGCGGCGGTTCTGCTTCGATATTTGGAGCATCGATCGACTGGTTGTGCGCCGCCGGGCTGGTCATTAAATGCAACAAGGTTGAACGCGGGCAATCGCCGCTGGCGGTCCATCAGGATTTTTCAAGCTTTAAATTGTATATGGGGGATGTCGGGTTGTTGACCTTAAAGTCGGGGATGTCGACGCACAATATTTTAACACCCATTGAAAGCAACAATACTTTTATAGGCGCGATCGCTGAGAATTATGTGGCGGACCAGTTGCGGGTCAATTGGAACGATCTTTATTATTGGGATTCCGCCCATACTGCCGAAATAGATTTTATTATTCAAGATCGAGACAAGATCATTCCTGTGGAAGTCAAAGCCAGCGCGCACACTAAGTCCAGGAGTTTGTCGGTGTATAAGAAAATGTATTCCCCGCCTTACGCGATAAGGATATCGGCAAGGAATTTTGGGTTCGAGAATAATATAAAATCTGTGCCGCTGTACGCGGTGTTTTGCATCGAAGGAACAACGCACGCGCAGACAGCGGGAAATTAGGAAAATGTTAAAAATAGCCATCGCCCAGATGAATGCCGTCGTCGGAGACCTTGCGGGCAATGCCCGCATGATCGCCGACTATGCCGCCCGCGCCCGCCAGGCCAAAGCAGACCTGGTCGTTTTTCCTGAACTGGCCCTGTGCGGGTATCCTCCTGAAGACCTGCTTTTTAAGAAACATTTTGTCGCCAACACGGTCAAGGCCCTGGATGCTTTGGTCAAGAAGATGACCGGCATCGCGGCGATCGTCGGTTTTGTGGATACCGACGGGGCGGGCCGGATCTATAATGCCGCCGCGTTCATCGTGGACGGTGCGCTCAAAGGCGTGTACCGCAAACGGGAACTGCCCAATTACGGGGTTTTTGACGAGCGCCGGTATTTTACGCCCGGCACCGACGAGGGGATCTTTACGCTCAAAGGCGTGACCATCGCTGTTAATATTTGCGAGGACATCTGGGTGAATAAAAGCGTGTATGCGGTTCAGGCTAAACGCAGGCCCGCGGTCATGATCAACATTTCCTCTTCGCCTTATGAGACCGGCAAGCCGCGTGTGCGCGAAGCGTTGCTGCGCCGCCGCGTGCGGGAGACCAAAATTCCCATGGTGTATGTGAACATGGTCGGCGGGCAGGATGAATTGGTCTTTGACGGGGCCAGCATGGTCATCGCTGTTGACGGCAAGGTCGCGGCCCGGGCCAAACAGTTCAGTGAAGATCTTTTGCTCACGGATTGCACGAAGACGGCAGGCGGCGTTTTGCCGCTCATGGATGAAAATGAGGAAATATACAATGCCCTGGTTACCGGAACGCGCGATTATGTGCGCAAGAACGGGTTTGCCAAGGTCGCGGTTGGCCTAAGCGGTGGCATTGATTCCGCCCTGGTGGCCATCATCGCCGTGGATGCTTTGGGCAAGGACAATGTCGTCGGGATCTCCATGCCGTCCCCATTTAACGTGAAGGCGACGCGCGCCGACGCGAGCCGGCTGGCGCGTAACCTCGGCATTGAGTTCAAGGAAATTCCCATCAAGGCCGTTTTTGCCGCGTTCCTTAAGGCGCTCAAAGGCCCTCCGGGCCTACGGCCCGATAGGGCCGGAGGCCATTTCAACGGTGGATCACCAGGCACTGCCGAGGAAAACCTGCAGGCGCGCATCCGCGGCAATCTCCTCATGGCATTTTCCAATAAATTCGGATGGCTTGTCCTGACCACCGGCAACAAGAGTGAAATGGCGGTCGGCTATTGTACGCTTTACGGCGACATGTCCGGCGGGTTCGCGGTGCTGAAAGATATTTTCAAGACCAGGGTCTATGAATTGGCGCGTTGGCGTAATATCCGAAGCGGGGAATCGATCATTCCCAAGAGTGTTGTCCTGCGCGCCCCGTCGGCGGAGTTAAGGCCGGGTCAAACTGATGAACAAACCCTGGGTGCTTACGCGGACCTGGACCGCGTGCTGTCCGCTTATGTGGAGGGCCACCGGTCGGTCCAGGATATTGCCGGCACGACCCTACCCTTAAAATATGTTCAAAAGACGGCGCGGCTCGTGGACAGCAACGAGTATAAGCGCCGCCAAGCCCCGCCCGGGGTGAAGATTACCTCTCGCGCCTTCGGCAGGGACTGGCGCCTGCCCATCACCAACCGCTACAGGGAATAAACCGTGACGCTTTCCATCATCATCCCGGCCTATAACGAGGCCGTCACCATCGGCGCTGTCCTTGAAAAAGTCCTGGCTGTGCCTTTGCCCGGCGGTTTGACTCGCGAGATCATTGTGGTCAATGACGGATCCACCGACGGGACAGAGCAGGCGCTGAAAAGTTGGGCCGGCCACTCACCTATCACGATCATCCATCAGGCCAATCAGGGCAAGGCCGGGGCCATCAGGACGGGAATGAAGCAGGCGTCCGGCGATATTTTGCTCATCCAGGACGCGGATCTGGAATATGATCCCGCGCAGTATCCCGGGCTTTTGCAACCGATCCTTGAAGACCGGGCCCAGGTGGTCTATGGCTCACGATTTTTGGGCAATATCCAGAACATGTCCCGGATCGATCGCTTCGCCAATAACGTTTCCAATACCATGTTCCGTTGGCTTTACGGGGCAGTGATCACCGACATCAACACCTGTTACAAGGCGTTCACCCGCAAAGCCCTGGAAGGCATTACCATGAATGCCCGCAATTTTGCCTTTGAGACCGAGATCACGGTCAAATTCATCCAAAAAGGCCTCTTCATCAAGGAGGTCCCCATCCATTACGCGGCCCGCACCCGCCAAGAAGGCAAGAAGATCCGCTGGGGCACGGCATTGCAAATGTTCTGGCCCATCCTGTACCAGCGCTTCAATTTTAATTGTATTTTAGGTAGAAAAAGTTAAAATATGAAGGTTTTGTCTCGTCGTAATAATGGGATAAATGGGGAAGAGAATGTCTTTACCGCCCAAACAGGGACTCTACGATCCGCAAAATGAGCACGACAGCTGCGGGGTCGGTTTTATTGTTAATATCAAGGGCCGCAAGACCCATGATATTATCCGTTCCGGCATCCAGATCCTGGAAAATTTGACCCATCGCGGGGCCTGCGGCTGTGATCCCGAAACCGGGGACGGTGCGGGCATCATGATCCAGATGCCCGATGCTTTTTTGCGCAAGGAAATGGCTAAAAAAGACATCACCCTGCCGCCCGCGGGCGATTACAGCGCCGGGCTTGTTTTTTTGCCGCCCAACTCGGAAGACCGCAACACCATTGAAGGGTGGACCGAGCATATCATCCATGAAGAAGGCCAGAAACTTTTGGGCTGGCGCGAAGTGCCGCATGACTCAACAAAGATCGGGCGCGTGGCCCGTTCCGTCGAGCCGGTATTCAAACAATTGTTCATCGCCCGCGGCAGGAAGACCAAGGCGGAGGATTTTGACCGCAAACTTTACGTCATCCGCAAACGGCTGTGGAACAAGGTCTATTATTCCACACTGCCCCAGAAAAATTATTACTATTTCTGCAGTTTGAACAGCCATACCCTGGTGTACAAAGGCCAGCTCATGTCCGAGCAGCTGGACCGCTTTTTCCTGGACCTGGCTGACCCGCTGATGACTTCCGCCATCGCGCTCATCCACTCGCGCTATTCAACCAATACGTTCCCCAGCTGGGCTTTGGCGCATCCCTACCGGATGATCGCCCATAACGGGGAGATCAACACCCTGCGCGGCAACATCAACTGGATCCATGCCCGCGAAAAGCAATTTGTTTCCAGGGCTTTCGGCGACGATCTGGAAAAGGTCCTGTCCATTGTGGTGCCGCATGGTTCGGACACCGCCACGTTTGACAATGTGCTGGAGATGCTCGTCTTGTCCGGCCGTTCTTTGCCGCACGCGGTCATGATGATGATCCCGGAAGCGTGGAGCGCCCACCAGGACATGGACCCCAAAAAGCGCGCGTTCTACGAATACCATTCCTGTCTGATGGAACCGTGGGACGGGCCGGCTTCCATCGCGTTTTCCGACGGGCGCTACGTCGGTGCGGTGCTGGACCGCAACGGCCTGCGCCCGTCACGTTATATCGTCACCACCGACGACCTTGTCATCATGGCTTCCGAAGCGGGTGTTTTGCCGGTCGCGGCAGAGACGATCATCACCAAGGGCCGTTTGCAGCCGGGCAAGATGTTTTTGGTGGATACTAAAGAAGGTCGCATCATTGACGACAAAGAGATCAAGGACCAGGCCGCGTCCCGCCAGCCGTACGGACAATGGCTCAAGGACAATATCGTTGATCTGCGCACACTGCCTCAACCCAAAAAAGTCCATGGCCTTAACACCAAGACGCTCCTTGAACGCCAGCGCGCCTTCGGCTATACGCTGGAAGACATTAAAATAATTTTGATGCCTATGGCTTTGTTGGGGGAAGAGGCCACAGGGTCCATGGGCGCGGACACGCCTTTGGCCGTGCTCTCCGACCGGCCGCAATTGCTATACAGTTATTTTAAACAGTTGTTCGCACAGGTCACCAACCCGCCCACCGACGCCATCCGTGAAGAGATCATCATGGCCGAGGACATGATGCTGGGGGCCGAGGGCAATTTACTCGACGAGACACCGGCCCATTGTCATCGCCTGTGGATCCAGCGGCCGACCCTGACCAACGAAGAGCTGGAAAAGATCGCCCATGTCAATACCGGCAATCTCAAAAGCGCTGTCCTGCCCATTGTTTTTAAGAAAGAAGACGGGGCCAAGGGCATGGAGGCCGCGCTGGAGACCTTGTTCGCAAAAGCGGACGAAGGCATTGCCGCGGGCATCAGCATTTTTGTCCTTTCCGACCGGACGATGAACGCGAAGAACGCGCCCATACCGGCTTTGCTGGCTTGCGCGGGGCTGCACCATCATTTGGTTCGCCGGGGCACGCGCACCAGGGCCAGCATCGTCGTCGAGACCGGCGAGGCGAGGGAAATGCACCACTTCGCAGCCCTGATCGGTTACGGGGCCAATGCCGTCAATCCGTATCTGGCTTTTGAGACCATTGAGGCGCTCATCGACGGGGAAAAACTTGAGGAAAAGATCGCTTGGAAGGACGCCGAGAAGAATTTCCTCAAGGCCTGCCATAAAGGACTGTATAAAATTATTTCCAAGATGGGCATCTCCACCATCCAGTCCTATTGCGGGGCCCAGATCTTTGAGGCCGTGGGGCTGGGGGACGATTTGGTGGAGAAATATTTTACCGCGACCCCCTCGAGGATCGGCGGCATCGGCATTGCCGTTGTCGCCCAGGAGGTCTTAAAACGCCATGCCCAGGGGTATCCTGTTTTTCCAGGCGAAGACCATATGCTTGAGGAGGGCGGGGATTATTACTGGCGTCAGGAAGGGGAATTCCACCAGCTCAACCCGCAGACGATCGCGCTTTTGCAGCATTCAACCAAAAGCGGCGATTACAGGGTCTTTAAGCAATACGCCAAAACGATCAATGAGCAAAACAGGGGCCTGGCCAATATCCGCGGGCTTTTGAAATTTAAGACCGGCCATCCCATCTCCATCGACGAGGTTGAACCGGCCTCCGCCATTGTCCAGCGTTTCGCGACCGGGGCCATGAGTTACGGGTCCATTTCCAAGGAAGCGCATGAAACGCTGGCCATTGCCATGAACCGTCTGGGCGGTTTTTCCAACACCGGCGAAGGCGGGGAAGACCCTGAACGTTTCAAGAAAGAACCTAACGGCGACAGCAAGCGCAGCCGCATCAAGCAGGTGGCGCAGGGCCGTTTCGGGGCCACCATTGAATATCTGGTCAACGCGGACCAATTGCAGATCAAGATGGCGCAGGGCGCCAAGCCCGGCGAGGGCGGCCAATTGCCCGGGCACAAGGTTTCCAAAGAGATCGCCAAGACACGCTACACCATGCCGGGGGTGGGGCTTATCTCCCCGCCGCCGCATCACGACATTTATTCCATTGAGGATCTGGCCCAGCTGATCCATGACCTTAAAAATGCCAATCCGCAGGCCATGATCAGCGTCAAATTGGTCGCCGAGGTCGGGGTGGGCACTGTTGCCGCTGGCGTGTCCAAAGGCAAGGCGGACCACGTGCTCATTTCCGGGTTTGAGGGCGGCACCGGCGCGTCTCCGCAAACGTCCATCAAACACGGCGGCCTGCCGATGGAATTGGGCATTGCCGAGACCCAGCAGGTTTTGGTCATGAACGATCTGCGCGGCCGCATCCGCGTGCAGACCGACGGGCAGTTGAAGACCGGCAGGGACGTTGTCATCGCCGCCATGCTTGGCGCCGACGAATTCGGGTTTTCCACGGCCGCACTGGTGACCCTGGGGTGCATCCTGTTGCGCAAATGCCATTTGAACACCTGTTCCGTCGGTATCGCGACCCAGGATCCCGAGTTAAGAAAGAAATTTGAAGGCAAGCCGGAATACGTGATGAACTTTTTCACATTCATCGCCGAGGAAGCGCGCGAGATCATGGCGGAATTGGGTGTTCGGAAATTTGAGGACTTAGTCGGCCGCGTGGACATGCTGGACGCCAGGGACACCATTGACCATTGGAAGGCCAAAGGTGTTGACCTGACCAACATTTTGCACAAACCCGACGTTCCCAAGGGCACGGCCATCCGTCACACGGGCACCCAGGACCATGGTTTGGAAAAGGCATTGGACAACACCCTGATCGAACGCTGTAAGGACGCCATTGAAAACAAGACGCCCGTGCGCTTGGCGAACCCCATCAAGAACACCAACCGCACGGTGGGGACCATGTTGTCATCGGTCATCGCCCGCAAATACGGTTTGGCGGGGTTACCGGACGATACCATCCAGATCAAATTTGAGGGGTCGGCGGGCCAGAGTTTCGGCGCGTTTTTAGCGCACGGGGTTTCTTTGACCCTGGAAGGCGAGGCCAATGATTATACGGGCAAAGGCCTTTCCGGCGGACGGATCGTCATTTTTCCCCCGAAGGGGGCCAAGTTCGTTCCGGAGCAGAACATCATCGTCGGCAATGTCGTGCTGTACGGTGCGATCATGGGCACCATGTTCCTGCGCGGCCTGGCCGGCGAGCGTTTTGCCGTGCGCAACTCCGGCGCCGATGCCGTTGTTGAGGGTGTGGGCGATCACGGGTGCGAGTATATGACCGGCGGCAGGGTCGTTGTGTTGGGCCCGACGGGCAGGAATTTTGCCGCGGGCATGAGCGGCGGCATTGCCTATGTCTGGGACAAGGACCATGCGTTTGGGAAAAACTGCAACACAGGCATGGTGGACCTGCTTCCCGTCGAGGAAGAGCAAGACATCGCCGAACTTAAAAATTTGATCGAGCGGCATTTGAACCATACCGGCAGTGCGGTGGCAGAAGGGGTCCTGAAAGGTTGGGAGGGCATTTTGCCGCAGTTCGTCAAGGTGTTCCCGCGCGATTACCGCCGGGTCCTGGAAGAGGCCGCCAATGGGTGACATCAAAGGGTTCATGAAACATGGCCGGCAGGAATACAAAAAAGAGCCGGTGACCCAGCGCGTCAAACATTTTAAGGAATTCATTGACCTGCCCGCCGAGAAAGACCTGCGCGTCCAGGGCGGGCGGTGCATGGATTGCGGCGTGCCGTTCTGCCAGAGCGGCTGTCCCATCGGCAACATCATCCCCGACTGGAACGACCTTGTTTTCCGTGACCGCTGGGATGAGGCCATTGAGCGCCTGCATAAGACCAATAATTTTCCGGAATTCACCGGACGCATCTGTCCGGCGCCCTGCGAGAACGCCTGCGTCCTGGGGATCAATGCCCCGGCCGTGACCATCAAGAACATTGAGCTGGCCATCGTTGAGCACGCGTATAACAAGGGATGGATCAAGCCCCAGCCCCCTAAGCACCGCACCGGCATGAAGGTCGCGGTCATCGGCTCGGGCCCGGCGGGACTGGCCTGCGCGGACCAACTCAATAAAAAAGGACACAAGGTCGTTGTCTATGAAAAAAACGAGGTCATCGGCGGACTTTTGACGCTGGGGATCCCTGATTTTAAACTGGAAAAATGGATCGTTGAACGGCGCGTCAACCGCATGGCCGCGGAAGGGGTCGCCTTCAAGACCGGCCAATACATCGGGGTCAATGTCAACGCCAAAGAATTGGCCGCCCAATACGATGCCATTGTTTTGTGCGGCGGCGCGGAAAGTCCCCGCGAATTGCCCATCCCGGGCCGCGAGCTGGAAGGCGTGTATCAGGCCATGTATTTTCTGCCCCAGCAGAATTTGCGCAACAACAATTATCCTATCGACGGGTACATGGCCAGGTACGCGGAGAATATTTTGCAGGTCCGGCCGCACGATCAGGGACCCGTGACAGCCAAGGGTAAAAAAGTGGTGATCTTAGGCGGCGGGGACACGGGCTCCGACTGCTTGGGCACGGTCAACCGCCAGGGCGCGGCATCCGTGCATCAATTTGAACTGATGCCTAAACCGCCGGAGCAGCGCGCGATGGACAATCCCTGGCCCAACTGGGCGTTCATCCTGCGCACGTCCACGTCGCACGAGGAAGGCGTTGTCCGCGATTATTCGATCATGACCAAACGTTTGAGCGGCGTCGACGGCAAATTAAAGAAATTGCACGGCGTGCGCCTGCAGTGGACCAAAGACCCGGCCACGGGCCCCGCCGTAGGCGGGGCAGGCAAAATGATCATGCAGGAGATCCCCGGATCGGGATTTGACATGGATTGCGACATGCTTTTGCTGGCCATGGGTTTTACGGGGCCTGTCAAAAAAGGCATGCTGGAAGAGTTGGGTGTTGTTTTGGACGCCAGAGGCAATGTCACTGCCGACGCCGACAAGATGACCAATGTTCCCGGTATTTTTACCGCGGGGGACATGACCCGCGGCCAGTCGCTGGTCGTGTGGGCCATCCAGGAAGGACGCGCCGCTGCCGAAGGGGCGCACCGTTATCTGGCGGCCAAGGCGGTGAAGAAATGATCCGCTGGTTCTTAATATTTCTCTTTTTTTTCGCCGTACCCGTGCTTTCCGACGAACAGGCGCCCGTGCAGGGCGACGCTTCCCGCACACAGCAGGCCGACCAGATGGAAAATCAGGCCGTAGCGGCCGTTGACGCGGGACGGATGGACAGGGGCTTGTCGCTCATGCGCCAGGCGATCGCCCTGGACGCGGCCCCGTCGCGCCAGCTGAATTACGGGAGCATCCTTTTCGGCAACGGCGTATCGCTTTTTAAGAGCGGCCAAAAGGACAAGGGCCGAAAGGTCCTGGCCGAGGCGCGCGAACAATTGCTCAAGGCGGTTGATGGTTTTGACAAGACCAAGGACGTCATGTTCTTGGGCCAGGCCTATTTCCTGCTCGGCGAGATCGAACGCAACGGTTTCGCGGACACGGCGAAAGCCAAAGAATATTACAAAAAATCCCTCTCTTTTTACGACCACGAAGGCGCCAAAGCCGCTTTGCAGCAGATGCCGTAAAATATCTTCTTCTGTTTTTCCCGCCCGCACTGCTTTTGTTATAATAACCGCATGGAATATGTATTGGCCATCGATCAGGGGACCACGGGTTCGCGCGCGTTCATTTTTGACAGCAAGGGGCATGTCCGCGCGAGGGCGTATCAGGAATTCAAACAATATTATCCAAAACCCGGATGGGTGGAGCATGATGCCGACGAGATCTGGTCGTCCTGCGCGCGGGTCATCCGCAAGGCTGTTGCCCGGGGCCGCATTGATCCCAAACGCATCACTGCCATAGGGATCACGAACCAGCGCGAAACAACCATCCTTTGGGACCGTGTCACAGGCAAACCCTTTTATCACGCCATTGTTTGGCAATGCCGGCGCACCGCCGATCTCTGCGCGGCTCCCGCATTGCGCCGCAGGGCGGCCTTCATCCGTCGCGCGACTGGGCTTGTTTTAGACCCGTATTTTAGCGCCACGAAAATTCGATGGATCCTGGACCATGTTCCCGGGCTTAAACGCAAGGCCGCCCGGGGACGCGTATGTTTCGGCACCGTGGATAGCTGGCTTTTGTGGAAACTCACCAACGGCAAGGTCCATGCCACAGATCCCACCAACGCCTCGCGCACTATGCTGTTTGATATCAATTCCCAAAAATGGAGCCGTTCCCTGTTGGATATTTTCGGTATTCCCCCGTCGGTATTGCCGCAGGTGAAGCCCTCGGGCTGCGTGTTCGGGCTCACGGCCGGCGTTGCCGGATTGCCTGCCGGTATTCCCATCACCGCGATCATGGGGGACCAGCAGGCCGCGCTCTACGGCCAGGGATGCTGGGAAGCCGGCACCATCAAGAATACCTATGGGACCGGTTGTTTCATGGTTTTGAATACGGGCAAACAGCCGGTCCGTTCTTCCGACGGGTTATTGACGACCGTGGCCTGCGATGCTTTGGGAAAACCGGTGTATGCCCTGGAGGGCGCGGTGTTCGTTGCCGGCGCGGTGGTGCAATGGCTGCGCGACGGATTGAAGATCATTCCCGATTCCGCGTCGAGCGAACGTCTGGCGGCCAGTGTCAAGGACAGCGGGGGCGTGTATTTTGTTCCGGCTTTCACAGGCCTGGGCGCCCCGTATTGGGACCCGCAGGCCCGCGGGACCATCACGGGCCTGACCCGCGGCAGTATGCGCGCGCATATTGTCCGCGCCGCGCTGGAAGCCATCGCGTATCAGACCAGGGATATTTTTACCCTGATGCGCAAGTCGCTGTATTGTCCCATCCGCCGTTTGCGGGTGGACGGCGGGGCGGCCGCCAATGATCTTTTGATGCAATTCCAATCCGACCTTTTGGGCATTCCCGTGGTGCGGCCGAAATTACTGGACTCAACGGCCGCGGGTGTTGCGTATCTCGCGGGGATCACCGTCGGGTTGTGGCGCCCTAAAGACATTACGGCGATGCAGACGGTTGAGCGGATCTTCAGACCCGCCATGCCTTTGAAAGTCGCGCAAGCCAAATATGAAGGGTGGCAAAAAGCTGTCCGGAAGACCATGGCATGATCCGCGACCTCAAACGTTTTTCCAGAAAAACTTACGATCTGCTTGTCATCGGCGGGGGCATCAATGGTGCGGCCATCGCTTATCTGGCCGCTTCAACCGGGGCGTCGGTGGCGCTTTTGGAAAAAGGCGATTTTGCCGGCGGCACCTCCAGCAAAAGTACAAAATTGATGCACGGCGGTTTGCGTTACCTGGAACATCTTGAGTTTGACCTCGTCGCTGAATCGCTCAAAGAACGCTATATCCAGTGGAAAAGCGCGCCGCATCTGGTCAAACCCATGGCGTTCATCATTCCGGTTTACCGCGGCGACCCCCGGGGTTTGTGGCAGATGCGTTTGGGGGTGTGGCTGTATGATGCTTTAAGCGGCGCTTATACGCTGGGAGGACGCCGGACTTTAAGCAAAAAAGAGGTGATCCGGCACGTTGCGGGCATCAACCCCGAAGGGCTTGTGGGCGGGGTTGAATATTTTGATGCGCAGATGGACGATGCCCGGCTTTGCCTGGAAAACGTGCTGATGGCGGACAAGCACGGCGCGCACGCGGCCAACCATGTTGAGGTGACAGGATTTTTAAAGAACAACGACCGCACCGTCGGGGCCCGCGTGCAGGACGCCCGGGCTGGGACCTCATTTGACGTTTTAGCGCGGCAAATCGTTGTGGCCGCGGGGCCGTGGTCGGACATGATTCTTCATAAAGACGCGCCGCGCGCCAAACCCTGTTTAAGGGGCACCAAGGGTGCGCATGTCGTTTACCGCGGCCGTTTGAGCGATCGCGCGCTTTTGGTCCCGACGCGTACCGGCAAAAGGGTCATTTTTATTATTCCTTTCAAAGGCAACACCCTCATCGGCACGACCGATACGGATCATGCCGATAATCCTGATGATGTCCGCTGTGACGAGGACGATGTTGCGTATCTGCTGGGCGAGGCAAACCGTATCCTGTCCGGCCGAACACTTCAAAAAGAGAACGTGATCATGACCTTCGCGGGCATCCGGCCCCTGGTCTATGACCGCGGCACGCCATCGCAGGTGTCACGCCGGCATGTCATCAAGCGCGCATTGTCCGGCGTCTATTATGTGCTGGGTGGTAAATATACGACCTACCGTGCCATTGCCCGCGAATGCGTGGCCAAGGTCCTGCCCGAGGCCGGGCGGCGCCTGGGCACTGGTGACCAACATCCTTTGTATGGCAGTCCCGAGCAGGGGCAGGAGGACGCCAAGGCCGCGGCAGAGCATTACAGCGTCGGCATAGACATTGTTGAGCATCTGATGGGCGTTTACGGCAGCCGTTTTGCCGATGTCCTTACCCTGACCCGCCAAGACCCTTCTTTAAAAGAGAAATTGTGCTCCTGTTCGCCGGCCATCCGCGCGCAGGTCGTCTACGCGATCAAGGTTGAAATGGCCCGCACTGTTGAGGACGTGTTTGAGCGCCGCCTTGGTCTTGTCTATACGGATTGTCCCACCCGCCAATGCCGTTTGACCATTGAAGAAATGTTAAGGGACACATGACCCGCGACGAAGCGTTCAAACGTTTAGTTTCTGCCGTCGGTAAACGCGCGTCTTTAAGGAAGACCACCGACGCTATACGCCTGGTCAATGGCGCGGGCGATGGCTTGCCGGGACTGACTCTGGAACAGTACAGTGCGCATTTTTGCGCCCATATTTTTGAGACGGCGTGGTTAAAGCGCGCCGACTGGCTGCGGGATTTTCTGTCGGACCATTTTCCTTGCGAGTATTTTATTTTAAAGGACCGCAGTGCCTCTGCCGCCGCGACGCCGGATGCATTTAAAGTATATGTGATCGTTGATAGAGACGGGCCCCGGACCATTGTCAGGGAACGGGGCGTCCAATTCCATGTGGACCTGAATGATACGTTAAACACAGGATTGTTTTTGGACATGCGCGCCAATCGCTGCCTCGTCGCCGGGCTGGCCAAAGGCAAGCGGCTGCTGAACACCTTCGCGTACACCTGTTCTTTCGGCGTGCATGCCCGCGCGTCCGGCGCTGCCGCTGTCGTCAACGTGGATGTCAGCAAGAAAGTCCTCGAACGCGGCCGGGCCAATGACGCTCTCAACGGTTTAACCCCGGCATCAGGAGAATTCGTGCGCGCGGATGCCGTGCGTTATTGCGAACGTCTGGCCAAACGGGGGGAGCGCTTTGATGTCATTGTCCTGGATCCGCCGTCTTTTGCCCGCCATGAGGGCAAGGCCTTTCAGGTCAAAAAAGACATGCCGCGTTTGGTTGAGGCGGCGCTTGGGGTCTTGGGTCCCGGCGGATATCTTTTTGTTTCCACCAACTGCAGCGCCCTGACCTATGCGGACCTGACGAAATATGTTAAAATAGCCGCCGTATCCCGTGGTTTGAAGGTTAAGGGGATGAGGGCCTTGGGCCAGGACAAGGATTTTCCGGGAAGCGGCACAAGCAAAGAGAGCCATCTGGCAGCCGCCCTGGTTTCATTCACATAGACAAGGAGCCGTCATGAACAAGAAGGTCATCAAAACCGATAAAGTATCGCTGCCGGTGGGGCCGTACAATCAGGCGGTAGCCATCGGCGGTCTCGTTTATACTGCCGGACAGATCCCGTTGGATAAACAGGGCAACATGGTTCCCGGCGGCATCAAGGAACAGACCGAACAGGTCATTCAGAATTTGATCGCGGTCTTGGGCACAGCCGGGTCGTCGCTGGATAAGGTGGTCAAGGCCACCGTGTTCCTCAAAGACCTCAATGATTTTGCCGGCATGAACGAGGTGTACGCCAAATATTTCAAGGCCGCCATTGCGCCGGCGCGCAGTACCCTTCAGGTTTCCCGCATCCCCAAGGACTCGCTCGTCGAGATCGAAGTTGTAGCGCAGATTCAATAAAGGTAGCACCTGCCTTCTTTCAAGAAGGCAGGTGCTAACTTTATCCCTTTATCCATGCTTGACATTCGGCGGTCAATTGTCTATATTGTGACGTTATCCCACAAATATATGGGGACACAATACTTAATTCTTGCCATGTATTTAGCTGGGAATTAAGTTTTGTGTCCCCAACCATGTATGACAGAAGCCATCCTATATCTGCAAGACGGCGCGGCTTTTCGGGGGCATGTTTTAGGGCAAACCGGAGAAACCGCGGGAGAGGCCGTTTTTAACACGGCGATGACCGGGTATCAGGAAATTCTCACCGACCCTTCTTATACCGGCCAGATCGTCGTGATGACCTATCCCCTCATCGGAAATACCGGCGTCAATAACGACGACGTGGAAAGCGACAAGATCCACGTCAAAGGGTTCGTGGCCAAAGAATTCTGCCGCAGGCCCTCCAACTGGCGCGCCACCAGGTCCCTGACCGAATACCTCAACCAGAACCCGATCATCGCGAGGGAAGGTGTCGACACCCGCGCCTTGACCCGCCATTTGCGCATGGCCGGCGCCATGAAAGCGATCATTTCAACGGAGGATTTTGATCCTAAAAGTTTGCAGGCAAAACTCGATGCCTTGCCGTCCATGGAAGGCGCGGATCTTGTGCGCGGCGTCACGACGCCCAAAAAATACGTGTGGAAGGCCAAAGGTCCCCGCCGCTATAAGATCGCGGCCATTGACTGCGGCATCAAATGGAACATTTTGCGCATCTTCGCGGACTTAGGATGCGAAACCCATGTTTTTCCGGCGACCGCAACGATCAAAGACATTTTGGCCATCAAACCCGACGGGCTTTTTCTCTCCAACGGCCCCGGCGATCCGGCGGTCGTGACCTATGTGATCGACACCGTCAAACAAAGCATCGGCAAATTGCCGGTTTTCGGCATCTGTTTAGGCAACCAGATCCTGGGGCTCGCGCTGGGCGGAAAAACGTATAAATTGAAATTCGGTCATCACGGCGCCAATCATCCGGTCAAGGACCTTGAAGGCCAGCGCATCGGCATCACGTCGCAGAACCATGGTTTTTGCGTGGACACAAAAAGTTTGGACCCCGCCGAAGCCGAAATGATCCACGCCAATCTCAATGACCATACCGGCGAGGGCCTGCGCCACAAGAAATTCCCGGTTTTTTCCATTCAATACCACCCTGAAGCGGCGCCCGGCCCGCATGACGCGCGGTATTTGTTCAAACAATTTCTCGACATGATCGACGTCCATAAAAAGAATGCCTAAACGCACGGACATAAAGAAAATTTTGATCATCGGCGCGGGGCCCATCGTCATCGGCCAGGCGTGCGAGTTTGATTATTCCGGGTCCCAGGCCTGCAAAGCGCTCAAAGAAGAGGGCTTCAGCGTTGTTCTGGTCAATTCCAATCCCGCCACCATCATGACCGACCCTGGAATAGCGGATGCCACCTACATTGAACCATTGACCCCGGAATTCCTGGAATACATCATCCGCAAAGAGCGGCCCGACGCTATTTTACCAACCTTGGGCGGACAGACGGCGTTGAATTTAGCGATGCAATTGCACGAGCAGGGTATCCTGGAGAAATACGGGGTCCAAATGCTGGGCGCGAAACATGATGTGATCAAAAAAGCCGAAGACCGCAGTGAATTCAAGGCCGCGGCCCTCAAGGTCGGTCTTGACGTGCCCAAAAGTGTTTTTGCCCACAATTTGGAAGAAGCCAAGAAAGCGGTCAGCCAGATCGGCTTTCCCTGCATTGTCCGCCCGAGCTTCACCCTGGGCGGCACCGGCGGCGGGATCGCGCCTGACATGGAAGAATTTGAGCGCGTTGCGGCGCTGGGGATCGAGAGCAGTATGATCCACGAAATTCTCATTGAGGAGAGCATTGAGGGGTGGAAAGAATATGAACTGGAAGTCATGCGTGATGCCGCAGACAATGTGGTCATCATTTGTTCCATCGAGAATATGGACCCCATGGGCGTGCACACCGGGGACAGCATCACGGTTGCCCCGGTGCAGACCCTGACGGACGTGGAGTACCAGAACATGCGGGACGCTTCAATACGGCTCATCCGCGAGATCGGCGTTGAGACCGGCGGGTCCAACATCCAGTTCGCCGTTGATCCCAAGAACGGGCGCATGGTCGTCATTGAAATGAACCCGCGCGTGTCGCGTTCCTCGGCGCTGGCCAGCAAGGCCACGGGCTTTCCCATTGCCAAATTCGCCGCCAAACTGGCCGTGGGTTATACGCTTGATGAGATCCAAAACGACATCACCCGCGAGACCCCGGCGTGTTTTGAGCCGACCATTGATTATTGTGTGGTCAAGATCCCGCGTTTTACTTTTGAGAAATTCCCCGAAGCCAAGGACATCCTGGGCGTGCAGATGAAAAGCGTGGGGGAGACCATGGCCATCGGCCGCACCTTCAAAGAAGCCCTGCAAAAGGGCTTGAGGGGCCTGGAGATCGACCATGCCGGCCTGGACAACAAACAGGACTACCGTTACATCGAGGATGAAAAAATACGCCTGCGTTTGAAAGAGCCCAATGCCTCGCGCGTTTTTTACCTCAAATACGCTTTGCAAAAAAGCATCACCATCGACGAGGTGGCGGCCTTAAGCCGGATCGACGTGTGGTTCATTGACCAGATCGCCCAGATCCTGGAACTGGAGAATGAAATAAAGGCCGCGGTCACTGCGGGAGGGACATTGAATTCTTCGTTGTTGCGCCGCGCCAAAGCAAACGGGTTTTCCGACGCGCAATTGGCGGAACTGATGGACCGCAGTGAAAAAGATGTCCGGGCCCTGCGCAAGGAATTGGGCATCGTGGCCACGTTCAAACTGGTGGACACCTGTGCCGCGGAATTTGAGGCCTATACCCCGTATTATTATTCAACGTATGAGACCGAGGACGAGGCGCTTTTGAACGCACAAAAGCGGCTGGCCGAACAAGGGCCCCGAAAGAAGATCATGATCTTAGGCGGCGGCCCCAACCGCATCGGCCAGGGCATTGAATTTGATTATTGCTGCTGCCACGCGTCCTTCGCGCTCAAAGAGATGGGGTTTGAGACCATCATGGTCAATTCCAACCCGGAGACCGTTTCCACCGATTATGACACCTCCGACCGTTTGTATTTTGAGCCGCTGACCTTTGAGGACGTGATGAACGTGGTGGACGTGGAAAAACCCGACGGGGTCATTGTCCAGTTCGGCGGACAGACGCCGTTGAACCTGGCCCGGCGCCTGCAGCAGGCCGGGGTGCCCATCATCGGCACGTCCGTTGATTCCATCGATCTGGCGGAGAATCGCGAACGCTTCGCGGCGCTCATCAATGAATTGAAGATCGACCAGCCGGCCAATGCGTCGGCCACGACCAAGGAAGAGACCCTGGCCGCGGCGGGCTCGATCGGCTATCCGGTTTTGGTCAGGCCTTCTTATGTTTTGGGCGGGCGCGCCATGCGCATTGTTTATGATGAAGAATTCCTCAAGGCGTTTCTGGACGAGCTGCATAGCGTCTCGCGCGGGCACCCCGTGCTCATTGATAAATTTTTGGAAGACGCGCAGGAAGTGGACGTGGACGCGATCAGCGACGGCACAGATGTCTATGTGGCCGGGATCATGGAGCATATTGAGAACGCGGGCATCCATTCCGGGGACTCGGCCTGCGTGCTGCCGCCGCATACCTTGAGCGAAAACGTTGTGGCCGTCATCAAGGACCATACCGTGCGTTTGGCCAAGGTCCTTAACGTCATCGGCCTTTTGAACATACAGTTCGCGGTCAAGGGCGGCCGGGTCTATGTGCTGGAGGTCAATCCGCGCGCCTCGCGCACGGCGCCTTTTGTCAGCAAGGCCACCGGCGTGCCTTTGGCCAAGGTGGCCGCGCAGATCATGGCAGGCAAGAAACTGGGTGATTTTGACCTGCCCGACCCCGGCAAGTTAAAATACGTTTGTGTCAAGGAATCGGTGCTGCCGTTCAGCCGTTTTTCCGGCGTGGACATTATCCTTGGCCCGGAAATGAAAAGCACCGGCGAGGTCATGGGCATTGCCCCGACTTTTGGCGTGGCCTTTGCCAAGTCCCAAATTTGTGCCGGCCAGGCCCTGCCGCAGGTGGGGAGCGTTTTTATCAGCGTCAACGAAGCAGACAAACGCCAGGTCGCCGCCGTCGCCAGGAAGTTGGAAGGCCTGGGATTCAAACTTTTCGCGACCAGGGGCACGGCCGAAGTGTTGCGCGCCGACGGGGTCACGGTCACGGTCGCGGACAAGCATCACGAAGGGGAAAATAACGCGTTGACATTGCTCAAGAAAAATGAGATAAATTTAATCATCAATACTCCTTCTGGACCAAAAAGCCAGTCGGACATGCGCGCCATACGGGCGGCGGCCATTTTGCACAACATCCCCTGTATCACAACACTGCAGGGCGCCTGGGCCGCGGTCAACGGCATTGAAGCCGGCATCAAAGACGAATTCACCGTCGAATCACTGCAGAATCTTTATCGGCGCACAGGGACGACCCGCCGGGTCGCCCGTACGGTCGCAGGAGCAGGATAATTATGTGCGGCATTGTAGGCATCAGCCATCATAAAGAAGCGTCGCAAATGGCCTTTTTGGGCCTGTATGCCCTGCAGCACCGCGGGGAGGAATCCGCCGGCATCGTGACCTATGACGGCAAGGAAACCCATGTCATCAAGAAAATGGGCCTGGCGGTGGACAATTTTGACGAGAGCACGATCGGGAAATTGAAAGGCCATGTGGCCATCGCCCACACGCGCTATTCCACGACGGGCGCCTCGGCGGCCAAGAACGTACAGCCCATCGTGGTCACTCACCGCAAGAAACCCATGGCCATCGCCCATAACGGGAATTTGACCAATACCGAGGAATTGTATTCCCGTCTGGAAGAAGAGGGGGCCATTTTCCAGACGTCCATGGATTCCGAGGTCATTGTCCACTTGCTGGCCAAGGCCCCCAATGGTGATCTGAAACAATGGTTTGTGAATGTTCTCTCGCAGTTGAAAGGCGCGTTCTCGCTGATCTTCCTCGTCGAGGACACCCTCATCGGCGCGCGCGATCCCCACGGATTTCGGCCGTTGTCGCTGGGGAAGTTGGGCGATGGGTATATTTTGGCCAGCGAAAGCTGCGCGTTCGACCTGATGAAAGCGGAATTCGTCCGCGAGATAGAGCCGGGTGAAGTGGTCATCATCAAGGGCAATAAGATTGAATCCGTGTTTTTGCCCGGCGCTAAAAAAGCCGTCAGGGCGCATTGCGTTTTTGAGAACATTTATTTTGCCCGTCCCGACAGCCATATTTTCGGCGACAACGTTTATCAGGTGCGCAAGCGCCTGGGCGCGCAATTGGCCAGGGAGCATCCGGCAAAAGCCGATTTTGTCATGGGCATCCCGGATTCAGGCAATTACGCGGCCCTGGGCTATGCCCAGGAATTGAAAATGCCCTTTGAGATCGGGATGATCCGCAACCATTACATCGGGCGCACCTTCATCCAGCCCACGCAATTTTTGCGTGAATTCCGGGTGCGCGTCAAACTCAATCCCATCCGGGAAATGATCAAGGGAAAAAGGATCATCGTGGTCGAAGATTCCATCGTGCGCGGAACCACGTCCCGCAACCGCATTGAAGAGATCCGCGAGGCTGGGGCCAAAGAGATCCATATGCGCATTTCCTGCCCGCCCATCATTTCCCCGTGTTTTTACGGCATTGATTTTCCCAGCACCAGGGAATTGATCGCGCACAACAAGTCAGTCCAGGAGATCGCGGATTTCATCAAGGTGGATTCCCTGGCTTATTTGAGTTTGGAGGGGATGATGTCGGTGATGAAGAACAAGGGGGACTTCTGCACGTCGTGTTTTACCGGCAAATATCCTCTGCATATCCCGCCCAACGCCGATAAATTGATGATGGAGAAACAGTGAGCAAATACATTTTTATCACCGGTGGAGTAGTTTCCAGTTTAGGCAAAGGTAAAAGGCTTGAGCAGTACTTTCTTGGTCGTCGGACACGGCAATCAATATGAGTAAATACATTTTTATCACCGGTGGTGTGGTGTCGAGCTTAGGAAAAGGCATTGCCGCGGCCTCCATCGGTAAACTGCTGGAGGCCCGGGGCCTGAAGGCCGCCATCATTAAATGCGACCCGTATTTGAACGTGGACCCGGGCACCATGAACCCTTACCAGCACGGCGAGGTGTATGTCACCGAGGACGGGGCCGAGACCGACCTGGACCTTGGCCACTACGAGCGTTTCTCCAACACGGTGTTGTCCAAGGACAGCAACATCACCGCGGGCAAGGTGTATTATGCGGTCATCACCAAGGAACGCCGCGGTGATTACCTGGGCAAGACGGTGCAGATCATCCCGCACATCACCGATGAGATCAAGGAACGCATCAAGAAGGTCTCCAAGGGCAATGACGTGGATGTCACCATCGTTGAGATCGGCGGCACCGTCGGGGACATTGAGAGCCTGCCGTTCCTGGAAGCCATCCGCCAGCTGCGCTGGGAATTGGGCGAAGGGTATGCCCTGAATATTCACGTCACCCTGCTGCCTTATATCAAGTCCGCCGGCGAACAGAAAACCAAACCCACCCAGCACAGCGTCGGGCGCCTGCGCGAGATCGGCATCATCCCGCAGATCCTGATGTGCCGCACCGAACGGCCCATTTCCCAGGACCAGAGGGAGAAGATAGCGCTGTTTTGCAACGTGGACGTGGAGGCCGTCATTGAGGCCATTGACGTCAAACACATTTATGAAGTTCCCGTGGCCTTGAAGAAACAAAAACTCGATGAGCTGATCCTCAAGAAACTCAACATCAAATTGCCGGACAAAGGGATCAAAAGCTGGGAAGAGGGCGTGGTCAAGCGCCTGCGCAGTCCCGCCAAAGAGGTCAGGATCGCGGTCGTGGGCAAATACATCACCCTGCAGGACGCGTACAAGTCCATTTATGAGGCGCTGGTGCACGGCGGCATCGCCAACAACGCGCGGGTGATCATCGTCAAGGTCGATTCCGAGGAACTGGAAAAGCATGACCCTAAAAAGATCCTGAAAGGCATCCAGGGGGTCTTGATCCCCGGGGGCTTTGGTTCGCGCGGTATTGAGGGAAAGATCAACGCCGTCGGGTATGTGCGCGAGAACAAGATCCCGTTTTTCGGGATCTGTTTGGGCATGCAGATCGCCACCATTGAATTCGCCCGCAACGTCTGCGACCTTAAGAACGCCAATTCGACGGAATTTGACAAACAAACGCCCCAGCCGGTCATCAGTTTGCTTGAAGAACAAAAGCAGGTGGAGAACATGGGGGCGTCCATGCGTCTGGGGGCCTATCCATGTTCCCTTGAGAAGGGGACCAACAGTTTTGAGGCCTATAAGACGTCAAAGATCTCCGAACGCCACCGGCACCGTTATGAGTTCAACAACCATTACCGCGTCCAGATGGAAGAGGCCGGCCTGGTGTTTGCCGGCATTAATCCGGAGCGGGACCTGGTGGAGATCATTGAGATCAAAGACCATCCCTGGTTCGTCGGCTGTCAATTCCATCCGGAATTCAAGTCCAAACCCGACGCGGCCCATCCTTTGTTCCGGGAATTTATCGCCGCGGCACTGAAGCAGACAAAGGGAGATAAATAAATATACGCGCGGGTGGCGGAATTGGTAGACGCGTACGTTTGAGGGGCGTATGCCGTAAGGCGTGAGGGTTCAATTCCCTCCCCGCGCATTTTTATCCACGCATTTTTTATGAAAAAACTCATTGAAGTTTCCGCAAGCATTCTCGCCGCTGATTTTGCCCATCTGGCGGACGAGATCAAGAAGAGCGAGGACGCCGGCGTGGACCGTTTCCACGTTGATGTCATGGACGGCCATTTTGTGCCGAATCTAACCATCGGCCCGGTCATCGTCGAGGCCGTGCGCAGGCACACGCGTTTGCCCGTGGAAGCGCACCTGATGATCGAGCATCCCTGGGACTACATCGAGGCCTACGTGAAAGCCGGGGCGGACATTATCCAGATCCAGGTTGAGTGTTACGTCGACAGCATTGACGCGGGCAAATTGCGCGCGGACTTAAAGAAGATCAGGTCTTTGGGGAAAAAGGCCCATATCGTCATCAACCCGGGCACGCCTTTGATCACTGATGTCCTGGGGGACTGCGACGGGGTCCTTGTTATGTCGGTCAACCCCGGTTACGCGGGCCAGAAGTTCATGCCCCAGGCGCTGCCGAAGATCGAACATTTAGCAAAGACCTTCCAAGGGGACATCGGTGTCGACGGGGGGATCAACGGGGACACGGCGCCTTTATGCGTCAAGGCCGGGGCGCGGGTGCTGATCACGGCGAGTTATTTGTACGGCTCCAAAGACCTTAAAGGGGTTGTGGCTGGTTTGAAAGCCCTGTAGGGATATGGTATATTTAAATTGCCTATGAAATTCACCCGTTCAAAAATCGGGCAGACCCTTCGACATGGCTCAGGGCAAACCGCGCTGGAATATCTGCTTTTATTCGGCATTGTGGCCGCGGCGGTTTTGGCCGCTTTCAGATATTTGCTTCCCCAAGCGCGCGATTCCTCCGAAGGGTATTACAATAATGTGACCCGCGTCATCATGGGGGAAAAACCCGATCCCATCGACGGTGGCTGGTGCGACTACTCAGCCTGTCCTCCCGGCGTCAGCCAGAAATTCCGCACCTGTCAATGCCCCGCGCCCGCCTTTGGCGGTAATGATTGCCCTGGCGGTCCCGGTGCCGGCCAAGCGCCCTGTCCCTAGGCCTTCCTCTGGTCGCGCACGTAGTTACTTCTATCTAAACTCTTTGCGTATTTTTTGAGTTCCGCGCCGATCTCGCCGATCTGGGCCACGTGGGTGATCTTTTGCCCGCGGTTGCTGACAATGCCGATGGAGATCGCGACGAAGGCGGCCCTGGTGGGATTGCCCTGGCGGTCCTTGCCTGTGATGAATTCGGCTTTGCGGTCCTTTTCATTGTAAAAGGCCGGGACCGCGGCGTCAAAGGCATCAATAACCTTCTGGCTGACCGCGTCCGCTTTTTCGTCGTCACAGATAAAAACAAAATCATCCCCGCCGATATGGCCCACAAACCCTTCTGCCCCGCACACTTGCCGGACGCTGTCAATGAGCACGCGGGCGGCGGTGCGGATGAGCTCGTCGCCGCGTTCAAACCCGTAGGCATCGTTGTAGATCTTGAATTTGTCCAGATCCGCGTATCCGACGGCGAACGTCTTGCCGGAATCGATGCGGTTTTGCAATTCTTCCATGATGGAAGAATTGCCCGGCAAATGGGTCAGCGGGCTGGCGTCCAAAGAACGGGAGGTGCGTTTGAGGATCATGCGGATGCGCGCCAGCAAGGTCTCGGGGTCGAAGGGTTTGATCAGGTAATCGTCGGCGCCGGATTCAATGCCGGTGACCATGTCCTTGGTCTCGCCTTTGCCGGTAAGCATGATGACCGGCAAATGCTGCAGGAGGATGTCCTTCCTTAAATTCCGGCAGAATTCCGGCCCGTTCATGACAGGCATCATATAGTCCGTGATGATGATGTCCGGCGCCTTGGCCTTGACCAATTCGAGGCCTTCCGTGCCGTTGTTGGCGGCAAAGACCGTGTAATGTTCGTTGAGGGTCAACTGCAGGACGTCCAGGATGTCGGGGTCATCGTCTATGACGAGGACCTTAGCTTTGCGCATCATTTTTGTTGGTCTCCCCCCATGTCGTCGTAGGCCTTTTGGGAAGCAGGCAGGGTGAAGGTGAACGTCGTCCCGACGCCCGGCTGGCTGTTGACCCATATTTTGCCATGATGGGCCTCGACGATGTTTTTGGCCAGGGCCAGCCCCAGTCCCGTGCCCTTGACGCTCTGGTTGATCTCATTTTCCACGCGGTAAAATTCGTCGAACAATTTTTTAAGGTCGTCTTCGGCGATGCCGATACCGGTGTCCGATACCGAAAAGGTGATGATCCCGCGCTTCAGGGCCGACGACGCCGCAACCGTGATGGTCCCTTTTTTGGGGGTGAACTTGATGGCGTTGCTCAGCAAATTGATGAAGATCCTTTCCGCCTGGGAAATGTCCACGTAGAATTCTTCGACGGCAAGGGGAATGTTGACGTTGAGCTGTATGTTTTTACCGCTGATCTGGGGGCTGAGCAGATCGACGATATTGTCCACGACCGAGCGCACGCTGTGCAGGGCGAATTTCATCTCGACCCTGCCGGATTCGATGCGCGCGATGTCCAGAAGATTGTTGATCAGGTTCACCAGGTTGTCCGAATGGGTGTTGATCTTGGCCAGGCGTTCCTTGACCGCCAGGGGGACCTCGCCGATCTTTCCGGTCATGAGGATGGAGGCGTATCCCTTGATGGAGGTCAGGGGCGTCCTCAATTCGTGGGACACCGCCGAGATGAATTCGGTTTTCTTTTGGCTGATCTCTTTGACCTGTTCCAAGGCCAGGGCCAATTGTTTGGTGCGTTCTTTGACCTTGAGTTCCAGTTCCTGGCTGGAGCGGAACACTTTTTCGAACAGTTGGGCGTTCTCAATGCTCTGGCCGATCTGGCTGGCTAAAATGGCGATGAGTTCTTCGTCACCCTGGGTCACGGCCGGCGCCGTGTAGCGGTTGCCCACGAAGACGAACCCGATGCAGCCGTTTTGCGTGAGGATGGGAGAGAGGACAAAATGTTCGGCTTCAAAGATGGCGACGAGTTTCTCCTTGGTTTTTCGGGAAACGTTGATGGAGGAGAAGGTGTGGCTTTCGCCCAGCGCGGTCTTGAAATGCTCGTCCTCAAGCAATTGGGTGAGCATGGTGTCGGCCTGGGGCGCGTCAAACCCGATGGTCACCCGCGGCCTCATGGTCTGGCCCTCCTCGAGAGAAGCGACCAAAACGCGCGTGAAGCCCAGTTCGTCGAACAGGGACGGTTTTAGTTTTTTGTAAATTTCGTTTTCGTTGAGGGCCTGGCTGATCTGGCGCGAGGTGCGCTGCAGGGCGTTGAGGCCGTTGAGGCGCTTGTCGAGTTCTTCGTGGGCCCTGTTGAGCTCCAGGTCCGTGCGGACGATGAGTTTGGCCTGCTCGTCGAGTTCATTGAAAGAGCGCATCAGTTTATTGTGCGCGTTTTGCATTTGCCGGATGGTTTCGTCCTTGCCGGCCATCTGGGCGAGCAGGTATCCGGCGCCGGCCAGGATCGCGATGAGCACCGTGACTAACAGGAGGAATGTTTGCGGCAGGGTGAGCGTGATATCCGCCATAGGTCAGCCGATAGCAACGATCAGGATGGTTTCGTTGTGCATGTGCGTGTTTTTGACATTATCCAGGGACCCGAACGGGGAAATTTCCCCGAAAGCATACATGCCGATAAGAGGAGTCGTGTATCCCAGGACGTCTTTGACCGCCTGTATTTCCAGCCAGGAGCGCCGGCCGAGGATCCTGTGCCTGGCCATGGACTCGATGATCAGGACGAATTTGGGCTGTTTGCCGGCCAGGCCGTCCTTGACTTCCTGGGCCGCGTCAATGGCGCTTTGCACGCAGGAATCGCGGTTGCCGATCATCAAATGCACTTCCGCACCCTCGGGAACTTCTCCCTGACATACAATACTCCCGTCGTCCAATATGTCAACGGCATTTTTGAGCAGGTATTGGCGTTCGTCCTCCAGATAAATGCCCAGAGGGTAAAGCAGGACGTGGGAGGCAAAGACATTTTTCTTGAGGTCCCGCGCTTCATTCCCCAAAAATTCTTCGTAGAGCCCCACCGCCGGTTTGTCGTCGATGGTGCGCAGGACATGGCCTTCGGCCTTGGTGATGAAACGCGGTTTGCCCAGGGGTTTGAACCCGTGCCGGCTGCCCACGGCCACGTGCGCGCCGCCGATCAAGAGGCCCACGGTCGCGTTGGCGAGCCGCTGTTTCTGGTGGAACGAGCACCTGTTCTTGAATTTGAAATCGTCGCTGCTGACCGCCCCGAGCAAAGGAAAGCCGGACCCCAGGACCTCCTGGATGCCGCGCACCAGCAGGGAATTGTTTTGGGACATCCCGTCGGTGAAGATGATGCCTGCCTGGCGGCCGGCGGATTTGAGGTCGCCGGTGAGTTTGCGCCCCAGCTCAAACCCGGCCTGGCGCAGGTCGGCGGAAGCCGGCGTGTTGACCGCGGCCAGGCCGAAAGAGATCTCGTCGGAATTGACGGCCAAAAGGACGAGCCCGTTCTTTAAAATGCCGTCAGGGGCGATGATCGCGCCGGCGCAAGCACCCGTGAGCCGTTTGGGCCGCAAAATGGTGTGGATGACGTTTAAGACCTCGTCGCGGGCGCAGTTTTCGCCGGTAAAAAGGAGGACCAGGTCCGTCTGCGCGCTGTTGAGGCTGTTCTTGGCCGCCATGCAGGCCTGGTAGGCGGCTTCCTGCGGGTCCGCGGCCTGGCTGGCGCCGATGGCGATGTGTGTCGGCATAGATGACATTCTATAGACGGGGACGGCGGGGGTCAATAACTTGTTGACGTTAAATGGGCGTGTGTTATATTTTATATTCCCTTTCACAAAATTTTGGCCCCATCCCGTAAAATGCCTTACGGCATCACGGGATTGGCCTCGTGATGAGCAAAGCGAATTTTACGAGGCCCCATCGTCTAGCCTGGTCCAGGACGTCTGCTTCTCAGGCAGAAAACACCGGTTCAAATCCGGTTGGGGCTACTCTGCTACGCCGCAGAATTTTCGTTTGCCATAGTTCATCACTTATGATACACTTTCTTTAGGAGGATAAGAATATGGCTACTAAAAACCCAAGATTGAACGTCGTGTTGGAACCAACCCTCATGAAGGGGGTCGATCATTTGGCCAAGGCGCAGGGGGTGTCTTTGTCCACCATGGCACGGGATTTGATCAAAGAGGCCTTGAATATCTATGAAGATGGCCAATGGCAGAAAATCGCTCAAAAACGTGAAACCACTTTTTCTCACAAAAAGTCCCTTTCCCATGATGAGGTTTGGGGGTAAATGGATTATCGGCCGATCTATCATCATGAGATACCGGATGATCTAGGTGGCATTCCTGCCAATATAAAAGGACGCATTCAACGAGCGATCGAGACGCGTCTTTTAGCAGACCCCATCAGCTACGGCCTGCCATTACGCAAAAGTTTGCGTGGTCATCGTAAATTGCGGGTCGGTGATTACAGGGTCATTTATCGCATTGAAGGCAGGCAAGTCATTATTCTCAAAATTGGACATCGTAAGAGCGTTTATCCTCAAGCATTGGTTCGCTTAACTAAACCAGTCAAAGCATAATTGAGCGATTTTTGACATGTCTTCCATATAGCGCATCTGCCGTCCAACTGCGCGCGGCGCTCAAACGCCGCGCTTCGCCTGCCAAGGCAAAGACCCTTGCCGCATTTTTCAAGATCGGACCCGGCCAATATGCCCAAGGTGACCAGTTTTTGGGCATCACGGTCCCGACCCAGCGTGTTGTTGCCCGGTCATTTTCCGCCCTGCCCCTCAAAGACATCGCCGTTTTGCTGCAAAGCCCCGTCCACGAGGAGCGGCTGACCGCGCTGATCATTCTCGTCGGGAAATTTGAAAGGGCACAGGGCGCTGACCGTGAACGCATCGCCGTTTTTTACCTGAAAAATCTCAAGCGCGTCAATAACTGGGACCTGGTGGACCTGACCGCCCCGCAGATCCTCGGCGCGTATCTTTATGGACAGGGACGGCAGGGGATCGATGTTTTGATGCGCCTGGCGCGTTCCAAAAATTTGTGGGAGCGCCGGGCGGCCATGGTGGCCACGTTTTATTTTATCCGCCGCAAAAGCGCCCGGGAGGCGTTCATGGTCGCCCGGATCCTTTTTAAAGACGAGCATGATCTTATCCACAAGGCCGTGGGGTGGATGCTGCGCGAGACAGGCAAGCACGTTTCCCGGGACATTCTGGAAAAATTCCTGCATCGCCATTACAAAAACATGCCGCGCACCGCGCTGCGCTATGCCATTGAACATTTTCCTCAAGCCCGGCGGCAGGCCTATTTGCTTGGACAAGTCCGACATTAATACTGGCGTCGGGATTGGATTTCAATATAATAGGGGGACATGAAGCCGTTTTACATTTCTCTTAAGCCGTTTTTGGACCATCAGGCCCTGTCCCGTCCCGCCCATTGGGAAAAAATTTTCGGCAATGACCGGCCTGTGGAAGTGGAAATAGGTTTCGGCAACGGAGAATATCTGGCGCGTTTGAGCACGGAAAATCCGCAGGTCAATTATGTCGGTTTTGAGGAGTATTGCGAACGCATCCAGCGCACGTTGAGGAAGATCGGCCGCGCCGGCGCTGTGAACGCGCGTGTTCTGCGTATGGATGTGCGTCCGGGGTTTGAGTTTTTGTTCGCGCCCAAGACCGTCCGGTTCATCCATTGCCTTTTTCCGCCGCCGTGGCCGAAAAAATCCGGCGTCAAGCACCGGTTGTTTGACACAGCGTTCCTGCGCCTGGCCAACAATCGCCTGCGCGACAAGGGGACCTTAAAGATCGTCACCGACCACCGCCCGTACGCCGGATGGATAACGGACAATGTGCCCGGCACCGGGTTTGACCTTCGCCTGGAAAAAGTCCCGGCGCGTTATGACACCAAGTTTGAGCGCAAATGGACCGAGGGCGGACAAAAGGAATTTTATGAACTTACGCTGGTTAAAAAAGAACATGCCGAGGTCGCGCGCAAGGAGGACGTTGCCGTGCAGCATTATGTGATGGAGCGTTTTGATCCCGACCGTTTTTCCATGCCCGACCACTCGGCCGACGGCATCGCGGTGGTGTGCAAAGATTTTCTCTACGACCCCAAACGCAAGACAGCCATGGTCCATGTCCTGGTCAATGAAGAGCATTTATTGCAGAACATTCGCGTCGTGATCACCGAGGGCAAGGGCGGATGGCATGTGAATCTGGCGCAGGGCTCTTTGCTGATGCCCACGGCCGGCGTTGCCAAGGCCCTGGAATGTGTGCATCAGGCCGCGCTGGCGAGCGTAGGGGCGGGCCCCCGTGCCCGCCCGTGAATGGATCATGATGAAATTGTGTCGTCGCATATTATTGTTGGCGCTGGCCATTGCCCTGGTCTGTCCCTCCGAGGCCTCGGCCCGCGGCATCACTGCCACATCCGCGTTTTTGTGGGACGCGACCGACGGCCGTACTTATTACGCCAAAAGCCCCAACCGCTGGATATTCCCGGCGAGCACCGCCAAGATCATGACCGTGCTTCTGGTCCTGGAAAAATTGCCGCTTGAGAGCTATGTCACCGTGTCCGAGCGGGCCACCCGGGTCCAGCCGACCAAGCTTGGCCTCAAGGCCGGCGAACGCTACCGGGTGCGCGATCTGCTCTACGGGGTGGTCTTAAAATCCGCCAATGATGCCAGCATTGTCCTGGCCGAGGCCGTAGCCGGCTCCGAAGCGAAATTCGTCGTCCTGATGAACCGGCGTGCCAGGGCCCTCGGCGCCCGGCACACCCGTTTCGCCAATTCCCACGGTTTGCCGTCCAAGACCAGACAATATTCAACCGCCCGTGACATGGCCCGCATTTTTAAGGAAGCCCTTAAAAACAATTTTTTCAGAAAGGTCCTCATTTTCAAATACCGCGTTATTTATTCCAAGGACGGGCGCAGGCATTTTCTCAAGTCCCATAACAAGTCATTATTTTTAAACTGGAAAAGGGACGTGTACGGCAAGACCGGTTACACCCGGCAGGCCCGGTCCTGTTTTGTGGGATATTTTAACAAAGGCGGCCATACCTGCATCATCGCGGTGTTCGGGTGCCGCAAACGCTGGGAAGACATCAAATTCATGATCGAGCGTTATGGCAAAACAGATCTGTAGGGACAGGTTCCTGCCTGCCGGTAGGCAGGTGAAACCTGTCCCTACCTTGTGGTTTTGCCTGTTTTGAGGTAAGATGATTTTTATTAGCTGATGGGGTATATGGAGGGGTCAATGAAAAATAATGTCGTTATCGTTTTGCTGGTTGTTTTGATCGCTGTTTTGTTCGGGGCCGGGTTATTGTCCGGTGTTGGCAATGCCATGAAGGTGGCCATGATGCCGCTGGTTGAAAAAGCCGAATCGGTCGTTGCCAAACAGAATGACATCGGCCGCAAGCTGGACGCCATCAACGTCCGTTTGGCGGCTCTGGAAAAGGGTCCGTCGGCAGGGCAGCAGCCCCCATCGGAAGACCACAACAAGGTTTATACGATCCCCGTCGGGAATTCAGTAGTCGTAGGCAAAAAGGACGCGCCCGTGACCATTGTGCAGTTTGTTGACCTGCAATGCCCGTTCTGCAACCGGTTCTATCCGCCGGTCAAGGAAGCGCTCAAGGCCTATCCGGACAAGGTCAATTTCATCATCAAGAATTTTCCTTTGAATTTCCATCCCAACGCGCGTCCTGCCGCGAAAGTGGCCATGGCCGCCCATGAGCAGGGCAAGTATATTGAGATGGTGGAATTGCTTTTGGCCAACGGTGCCAACGTCAGCGCGGACAAAATGAAAGAGTATGTCAAACAACTGGGGCTCAATGAACAGAAGTTGACGGACGACCTTAAAAATAATGACGCCCGCTACGAGGCCCAGATCAAGGCGGACATGGACCTGGGAGCGCAGGTGGACGTGCGCGGCACGCCGACTTTTTATATCAACGGCAAAAAGACCACGGCGCGCGACTTCAACGGTTTTAAGGCCCAGATCGATGCCCTCTTGGCCGGTAAGTAACTTTTGATTGCAAAAAAGCTGTTTTATTGTATATTAAGGGCTCAAATTTCAATTAAGGAGCATTATTATGGGCGGTCGTGTCGGCGGCATTACAAGCAAATATTATGTTGAAACCCGCGGGATCAAGGTGTCAGGCGGCCAGAAGGTCACCTCCGGCACTATCTTGACCCGTCAGGGGGACCGTTGGAAGCCGGGGCTTAACGTCATCGGCCGCGCCTCTCTCACAGCGGCCTGTGACGGAGAGGTCTATTTTACCCGCAAGAAGAACGGCTACAAAGCCGTCATCACGCTCATCAACATCAAACCAGCGTAACTATGTGCGGAATCATCGGCTATGTCGGCACCAAGGACGCGTTGCCCGTTTTGGTCGAGGGGCTTAAGAAGCTCGAATACCGCGGGTATGATTCCAGCGGTGTCGGCCTGTTATGCCGCGACGCCGGTTTGGTCGTCCGTAAATCCAAAGGCAAGATCCGCAATTTAGAAGAGCTCATCCGCGCGCGGCACGTGCCTTTGGCCCGGGTGGGCATTTCCCATACCCGCTGGGCCACCCACGGTTTGCCCAGCGACCGCAACGCGCATCCGCATACCGACGGTAAAAACCGCATCGCCGTCGTCCACAACGGCATCATTGAAAATTACCTGGCCCTCAAAGAGTCCCTGAAAAAACAGGGCTGCAAATTCATTTCCGAAACCGATACCGAGGTCATCGCGCATCTGATCGCCTCTGTTTATAAGGGCGATCTCGTTGCGGCCGTGCGAAAGGCCGTGCGCCATCTCAAAGGCGCGTTCGCCCTAGGGATCATCAGCTCTGATCATCCGGACATGCTGGTGGCCGCGCGCGTCGGGTCACCGCTGATCGTCGGGGTGGGCGACCAGGAGAATTTCATCGCCTCCGACGTGCCCGCCATTCTGCAGCGCACCCGCCGTGTGATCTACCTCAAAGACGGACAAATGGCGGTCTTGACCAAAGATAAAGTTAATGTGATGACGTTTGACGGCAAAAAAGTGCCGGCGAAAATTGACACCGTATCTTTTTCCTCCGGGTCTGCCCAGAAGGACGGGTACGCGCATTTCATGTTAAAGGAAATTCATGAACAGCCCGCGGTCTTGGCGGCCATGCTCGCTGCGCGTGTCAAGGGCGGCCGTTTGGACCTGCAAGGGCTGGCCATTTCCGACGGTGTATTGGCGCGCCTGCGCAAGGTGATGATCGTGGCCTGCGGCACGGCGTATCACGCGGGGCTGGTCGGCAAATACGCCATGGAACATTGGGCCCGTTTGCCGGTTGAGGTGGATACGTCCAGTGAATTCCGTTACCGCGACCCCATCGTGGATAAAAATACGCTTGTCATTGCGGTCAGTCAGTCGGGTGAGACCGCGGATACCCTGGCCGCCCTGCGCGAGGCCAAAGCCAAAGGGGCCAGGGTCATTGCCGTGTGCAATGTCATCGGCTCGTCGCTGGCGCGTGAGTCCGACGGGGTGCTGTACACCCATGCCGGCCCCGAGATCGGCGTTGCCTCCACCAAGGCCTACACCGCCCAGCTGATGATGCTGTATCTGTTGGCGTTGAAAATGGCGTCGGTCCGCCGGGCGCTGGCCCCCAAAGACATTCAACGGCTGTTGCGGGAAATGTCCCGCGTGCCCGCGCTATGCCGCGGGCTTTTAAAGCAGAAAGCATTGGTGCGCAAAGTGGCCGAGGCCAATTCGCATTTCGGCTGTTTCCTTTATCTGGGACGCAACGTCAATTACCCATCGGCCCTGGAAGGGGCGCTCAAGCTCAAGGAAATTTCCTATATCCCCGCCGAGGGCTACGCGGCAGGCGAAATGAAACACGGCCCCATCGCGCTCATTGACGAATACCGCGCGGTCGTCTGCATTGCCCCGGCTTCGCACGTCTATGAGAAAATGGCGTCCAACATTCAGGAGATCCGCGCGCGCAAAGGCAATATCATCGCCGTGGTCACGGCCGGGGACAAGGACATCCGCGACCATGTTGATTTTGTCCTGGAAATTCCCGCCATTGAAGAGACGCTCTCGCCGCTCTTGGCCGCCATCCCGCTGCAGCTGCTGGCGTATTTTATCGCGGTCAAACGCGGATGCGACGTGGACCAGCCGCGCAACCTCGCTAAATCTGTAACGGTGGAATAATGTTATATGTCGTTTCCACCCCCATCGGCAATCTCAAAGACATTACGCTCCGTGCGCTTGAGACGCTCAAGGCGGTAGACCTCATTGCCGCGGAAGACACGCGCCACACCAAAATCTTCCTGGACCATTATGGGATCACCAAGCCCCTGACGAGTTTTTTTGAGCATAATGAAGACCGCAAGACCGCTCATCTGGTCGCTTTGATGAAGGAAGGCAAGAATATCGCGTTAGTCAGCGACGCGGGCACGCCGGGTATCAGCGATCCGGGCTATCCATTGATCCGCCGCGCGCTGGAAGAGAGAATTAAGGTTGAGGTGGTCCCCGGGGTCACGGCTTTGATCATGGCGTTGACCGCCTCGGGACTGCCTGCCCACGCTTTTATTTTTGAAGGGTTTTTGCCGCCCAAAGCAGCTGCCCGGCGCAAGAAGCTGGAAGGATTCAAAGGGGAGCAAAGGACCGTTATTTTTTACGAATCCCCGCACCGTTTATTGAAGGCATTGAAAGATATTGAAGAAGTGTTGGAAAACCCGACCGTGGTTTGCGCGCGGGAGTTGACGAAAAAATTTGAGGAAGTTCAGAAGGGAACCGCAGAAGAATTATCCGCGCATTTCACCCGCCACGCCCCCAAGGGCGAGTTCGTTGTGTTGATCTCTTTGCAGGTATAATTAAGTCTGTCTGCGTTTTTAATCTTTGCTGCAAAATACTATGTCCAGATAAGGCGGTTCGTTATTCTCCGTGCCGGTCTGGGAATTATCCGGGTTACCTGTGTTCGTGCCGCCGAAATTTACGTTGACATTATGGGTATGATCTCCGTTAGTGGCCGTTGTTCTGTTCCCTCCGCCCGCCATAAAATCCGAAGTGGTGCTAAAATTATGAACATGGTCCCAGCGTATGCCCCAACCGTTGGTGTCGTCGGTATTTGCCATATAATTCCCACTTGATTGTGTCGTGCCGGCAACAGTATGCTGGTGGTCGACATCAACATCGTGAGAGTGGTCTCCACCGGCGGTCGTCGTAAAGTCGCCGTTGAGTGCGGAAACTGAATGGTTGTGATTGTGCTGGTGGTCATGGGTCGCCGAACCACCCGTACCCCCATAACTTCCGCTTCCTCGGGGATAAAGGCCATCCAGTGCGCTGAACCGGGTCCAACCTGCCGGACAGCTGGTGGCAAACATTGCGATCATCCCGGAAGGGGGGACGGCGCTTCTCCAGGTACTGCTATTATCGCAATACTGGAGGGTGTTGTTGGTATTCTCAACATAGAGAGTGCCGGGATCGCAAGCGCCGGACAAAGCGGCCTGCGGGACAAGCCGCAGCTGGCTATAATTTCCTGATGGGGCTGGATAATAGGTCGTCAGAGTGGTCGTTCCCGCAAAAACCACACCGGTGCTTATGAGCAGGAGACCTATTGCGTATGGAAGGAATGTAGGGCGTTTCATGACTGCCTCCAG